>NZ_JBQXDJ010000001.1:0-246445 GCF_052601015.1 Chitinimonas violaceus
ACTATGTTGTATCGCGCGACGGGTTGCCGGTGTCGTTGTGGCGCTTCCATGTAGAACCTGTCCCATAGCTCATCCTTTCGTAGCTGGCTAAAGATTAGACCAGCATACTGTGGGACTAAACATCTAAGAAGCTGTTCATGATCTTACTGCGCAGCGGTGATCAGGGCTTATGTGCAGCTCAAAAGCCCCTGCAACTAGGGTGCTACGCACCAGTAGGTTCGCAGCCTCATGTACCTAAGCACATTCCGGTTTCTGCGCTACTTTGCACCCCAGCTGACAGCTGCTTGCGACAGATCTTGAACACGTTCTAAGAGTCTATTCAGCGTCTTTGGCGAATAAGCGATATGGGTTTGAAATCTTCCTCGGAATGCTCATTTACCACTTATGGATTTTGCTTCCTCGGGTATTTTGGTTTCAATTTAAAGCAGGATTCGTCCATGGCTTACTTGTGCCTTACATATTGGAGATGAATAATTAGAAAGTACTGTTAATTGGATGTCGAAATATTTTACGGTGTACCGGCCTTCTCTGACGGTAACTGTGTTTTCCTTTATGAAATCATGTGCTTGCATATTTGGCACATGCATTGCTTTGATCTGCATCGCATCAAATTGGAATTACCTGGCTTAACGGCTTTGGTATTAATCCAGAAAAAAATATTGCAAGTTCTCAGGAGGAATTCGCGATGCAAATCAAAAAACTCGTCACGGCTATCGCTTTGGCTAGCGCAGCAGCTATGGCGCCGGCTGCTCATGCAATGGTGGTTCAAGATGGCTGGACCATGAGTGCTGCAGGTACAACCACAAACAATATTGGTCACCTTGGTCTAAATGGTGGTGAGGCAACTGTTCACCAACAAGTTGGCCCTGGTGGCACGCCGTTCGTGGGTGCAAAGTTCGAAGAATTTGGTCAGATCTTTAATATCAATTATGTACTTGAGAACGTCCCCGGATTCGGTGACTTTGGTTTCCCACAAAACTTTGCTCAGCCACTGGATGGAATGCGTTTTGTATTTACTGGGCTGTCGGGTGTAGTGACTGCATATAACGCAGTTACTGGGGCAATTAATTACACCTTTAATCAGGGTATTGGTTCAATCAAATTGCAAGCGACGTCGGACAATGCAATGACATGGGTCGATATGGCCACAATGTCGATGCGTGGTCCATCGGGTGGGGACCTATCTGATTTCTTCGGTCAGGCCCAGACACTTGGGCAGTCAACGCTGCTCCTGCAATTTGACACTTTCCTGAATGGGTTCCAATTGGATCTTGCTGGCCCAGGACTGGGTTACAACTCAGTGACTGATCTGTTCCTGCAAGTTCAAACCACTAATAAGATTTCCAACCCATTTACGTTTGCTGGTGCCTGCGTATTCGACAATTCCCTGCTGTGCTCTACTGGCAAGGTAACAAGCGATGGCAGTGCCGATGCATTGAAAGTGCCAGAACCAAGCTCAGTTGCATTGATGGCGTTGGGCTTGCTTGGGCTGGGTGCAATTACCCGCCGTCGTGCCAAATATTTCTAATAAGTATTTAACCTTGGTAGTAATTCGAGGAGGGGAAATTCCCCTCCTTTTTTACGTCCATTGCGCCTCGATTAGTAAATGCCGCGGCGATGGAAAGAACAATAGCGAGGCTGTCGAAAAATTTTACGGTATGGCTTATTCGCCAGTTGGGCAGAAAATAAGGCTGTACCTGGAAGCCTGTTTCACGTACTTGAAGTTATACGTTTGCATCTCGCTAGATTAGGAATACCTCTTTACCGGCACTGGTTATAGGTTTGAGTGGCGTATTGTAGATACGGGTATTGCTTCAACCTGTTCCCGAAGGTTTTTCTGATTAGTGTCGAGAAATTTTACAAATGCAGAGCTTATGGTTTGAAACCCGATGTTTACGGTTGGCGTTGGCACCAGAACACCTCGGTACGATAAGGCACAACCACTTCAAGTTGCCCTGCTAACTGGGTGTGGATGGCGATCAATGCGCGTAGTTCCGCGGTTACTCTGTTCCGCTCCAGTTCCGGCAGTGACGCAATAAAACTCACCGACATGCAGCGATCGATAATTACCTGCTCAGGAGGCCCTGCGTGTTGGTGTGGAAAGTGGGTCTGTTCTAGTGGACCAAAACCAGGGGCCGGGAAAACCTGCTTCCAGGTACCGTTGCGGTAGCGTGGTACATCACCTTCATAGCGCGTCATGATTTCGGTGAGCTTGGCTACCCAGTCGTGTGATTCATCCCGGGTATTCCATACCAGCCCCAACCAGCCGCCGGGTTTCAGGAGACGGGCTATTTCAGCCATGGCAGCAGGTGTGGCAAACCAGTGAAAGGCTGTGGCAGCCAATACCGCATCAAGGCAGGCATCGGGCAGGGGAATGGCTTCTGCAGTGCCGTCGATCACGCTTATGCCTTCAAGCGCCTCAAGTTTTGCGCGCATAGCTGCAACGGGTTCCACCGCCAGTACCTGAGCACCGGTTTGCTGTAGCAGTCCCGTGAATTTGCCTGTGCCTGCACCAAGGTCGAGAACAGTCTTACCCGCTTTCAGCCCCAACGTTTCCTGTAACCATGGGAGGATGGACTTTGGATAGTCTGGGCGACCACGCGCATAGGCGTCCGCTTGTTGGTTGAAACCAGTAGCTGCTGCGTGGTGGATTGAGGACATCGTGGTTTTCTCGTCTATTTATGATTCTGAGAGCTTACTAAGCTTCAGGCTATTAAGACGCGCTGCATTGCTGGCTTTGAGCAGATTATTCGCGGTCGGCCCTGGCTGGTATTGTTTTTGACTGGCCAAGAAAATAGCAATAAAGCTTTTCTAATTCCGGTTTTATTGCAAACTAGATAAGGTCGGAGGCATACAGTGGATTAGAAAAATACCAGTTCTCAGAACCTGTTCATGATCTTACTACGCAGCTGTGATTAGGGATCACGTGCTGTTCGTGACAAGTCGGGAACAGTTTCTTAGGTTGTTTACAGCTTCCTCTATTCCTTGGAGCATTACCGTGAAACTAAAATTCTTACTATCCACAGTGCTTGGCGTTGTCTTGCTGGGGTCTGCATTTGCTGATGATCTGGATGAAATTAAAAAGCGCGGCACCTTGATCGTAGGGGTGAAAGATTCCACACCGCCTTTTGGTATGCGGAATCATAAAGCCCAGACCATATCCGGTTATGACGTGGACTTCGCTATTGCCATCGCCAAGCAGCTTGGCGTGAAGGTGGTGGTCAAAGAGGTTGAATCGGCGCAGCGGATTCCGAAACTGCAGGCCAAGGAAGTAGACCTGGTTATCGCGACGATGACTAAGAATGCTGAACGTGAAAAACAGATCGATTTCAGTTACGGCTATTTTGTGACTTGGCAGAAATTTGTGACGCCCAAAGGCAAAGTAAATGCTGTCGAAGATCTGGCCCATGCCAAGATTGGCACCGTTACGGGTTCGACCTCTGAACGCAATCTGCGCCGAGACTTACGAGAGGCGGACTTGGTGCTGTTTGCCGACTATAAGCAAGCGTTCAATGCACTGAGCAAGGGTGAGCTTGATGCGGTGAGTACGGAGGAACCGATCCTGGCTGGACGCTTGGCGAAGATGCCGAATAAGGACGAGTTTGAAATCCCGGATGTGAGTATCTCGGTAGAGGTCTATGGCATTGGTGTCCGTAAGGGTGAGAAGCGACTTCTCAACGAGGTGAACAAGACCATTGTGGGCATGGAAGAGTCTGGCGAGGCAGAAAAGATCTTTGACCGCTGGTTTGGCCCAAGCAGCCAGATGCCGCTGTTGCGTACTTTCAAGATTGGCGCTAAGTAAGTACCTGGTTAGGAATTTGCTCATTAGAACCTGTTCACTATTTTACTGCGTAGCTGTGATCAGGACTTATGTGCTGCTGCGCCCTGCTGATAGCTGCTCGTGACAGATAGTGGACAGGTTTTAGACAGAAAAAGGCCCATACACGTATGGGCCTTTTTTGCGTTGCCTGACTATTCTCACTGGAATCGCTGTTCAGGCTTTCAAGTCTTGCAGCATGGTTTGTAGCTCACCGTTCTGGTACATCTCGCTCATGATGTCCGAGCCACCGACAAACTCCCCCTTGATATAAAGCTGCGGGATGGTTGGCCAGTTTGCATATTCTTTGATGCCCTGGCGGATATCGTCGTCAGCCAGTACGTTGATGGTGGCAAAGGGCACGTCGCAGGCTTTGAGGATGCTGGTTGCCTTGGCGGAGAAGCCGCATTGCGGGAATGTAGGCGTACCCTTCATAAAGAGCACGACGGGGTTCTCGGTAACGAGTTGGCGGATTTTTTCTTGGATATCCATGACACTTCCTTGCTATTGCTGGCCGGTGGGATAAGCGGCCGGTTTGGCAGTATTCGAGACGTATCGTTCGAATAGTCGATCAATTCAGTCGGGAATTTTACGGCGTGGATGGCGAAGAGTCCATGCCAGCAAAGTGATGTACCCTGTCACTTCTTAAGTTTCAACGTAGCAGCCAGCTACGCGTCCGGCAAATACCCGCCGCTAACCCGCTCGATACCCGCCAGATCACGCCAGCTGCACACGGAATGAAACCCCGCTTGTCTGAGCAGTAGCCGGCTGGTTTCGGCTTGGTCATAACCGTGCTCGAACAAAAGCCAGCCCCCAGGTTGTAAGTGAGCGGCAGCACCGGCAACAATCTGCCGGATATGCAGCAGGCCATCAGCGCCATCACTCAGCGCGCCCGCAGGTTCAAACCGTAAGTCACCTTCACGTAGGTGCACATCACCTGCAGCGATATACGGCGGGTTCGAAACAATCAGGTCAAAGCGTTCATTCCCGAGTTCCGCAAACCAATTACTGCGGGCAAACAGAATGGGGGTACTGTGCCGCTCGGCGTTACGGGCTGCTATGTCAAGTGCGTCACTAGAAATATCGACCGCATACATAGCCAACTGCGGTCGATGTTTACGTAACGAAACTGGAATAGCGCCCGAACCCGTACCCAGATCGAGAGCGCGTCGAGGTTGGTCCAGCGGCAGGCGCTCTAGCGCCAGTTCGACCAGCAGCTCGGTTTCTGGGCGAGGGATCAACACCGCTGGGCTGACTTCCAGCTCCAGGCTGAAGAATTCGCGTGTTCCAATGAGATAAGCGACAGGCTCACCCGCTGTACGGCGATGAGTCAGTGCTTGGAATTGTTCAGCAATTGTGGCACTGACCTCAGCCTCTGGCCACGCAACTTGGCGGGTGCGGCTGATGGCGCTTACATGCTCCAGCAGCAACCGTGCTTCCAGTGAAGGCAGGCCGTACTGGCGTGCTTGGGCGATCAGGCTGGCGACGGTATGTTTCATATGGTCCTTTGTGTGCGCACCGACCTACGGCGATCGAAGTCGGCAGGCACAGGAAATTCGTCTACAGCAGGAACAAGGTGGCAAGACCCAGAAAGATAAAGAACCCCATGCTGTCTGTCGCTGCGGTCAAAAAGACCGAAGAGCCATAGGCGGGGTCTCGCCCGAACTTGTTC
This sequence comes from Chitinimonas violaceus, assembly GCF_052601015.1. Lineage (NCBI taxonomy): Bacteria > Pseudomonadati > Pseudomonadota > Betaproteobacteria > Neisseriales > Chitinibacteraceae > Chitinimonas > Chitinimonas violaceus. The sequence continues at coordinate 5,490 of NZ_JBQXDJ010000001.1, forward strand.
ATTGTCAATGGCACCAGCAAGCCTACCAATGCAGCTACCTGGAGGTTCAGGGTCATCGCCGCAGCCATCACGATGCCAAGATGGAGATCCTGATAAAGCAGATAAGCGATGAAACCTAGCACCCCACCCCAGACCACACCATTCAAGAGGGCGATGGCATGCTCTTTCACAATCAGTCGGCGGGCGCTGGAGGGATTGATCTGACCTAGCGCCAGACCGCGCACGACCAAGGTGACAGTCTGAGTACCCGTGTTTCCGCCAATGCCCGACACGATGGGCATGAGGGCCGCAAGGGCGACGAGTGCCTCGATCGTATGTTCGAAAGCGCCGATCACTCGGCTGGCAAGAAAGGCAGTACAGATATTCACTGCCAGCCAGGGCCAGCGGTTTTTGGCGGAGTCCCACACGGAACTGAAGAGATCTTCCTCTTCCTTCAAACCACCGAAACTCAGCACTTCAGCATCAGTCTCTTCACGAATCACGTCCACCATCATGTCCACAGTCAGGCGGCCGATGACCTTGTTGGTCGAATCAACGACCGGCGCGGAGACGAGGTCGTAACGCTCGAAAGCCTGGGCGGCATCGCCTGCATCGTCATCGGGGCGGAACATGACCATATCTCGTGCCATGGCATCGGCCACTTCGAGCTCAGGATCGCTGACCAATAGTTTCTTGATCGACAGCACACCTTTGAGACGTTGATCGTTGTCCACGACGAACAGCTTGTCGCAGTGATGCGGCAGCTCCTCAAAGCGGCGCAGATAACGCAGCACCACTTCCAGCGTCACGTCATCCCGGATGGTGACCATGTCGAAATCCATCAGCGACCCGACTTGGTCATCGGCATAGGACAGCGCGGATTGCAGCTCGGCGCGTTCTTCCTCCTCCAGGCCGCCGATCAGCTCATGCATCACGTCCTGGGGCAGGTCTGGCGCCAGGTCGGCCAGCTCGTCGGTATCGAGGTGTTCTGCTGCCGCAATCAGCTCTGCCCGGTCCATATCGGCCAGGAGCGATTCCCGGACGGTATCCGAGACTTCCAGCAGAATATCGCCTTCGACCTCAGTCTTTATCAGCCCCCACACCACCAACCGCTCTTCCAGCGGCAATGATTCGAGAATGATGGCGATATCAGCCGGGTGCAGCTGCTCAAGCTTGTGTTCCAGTTCGACGAGGTTCTGCTTGTGCACCAAGGATTCGGCAGGATCGTGCGGTATCTCCTGCTTATGGGCGAGCGATTCCACCTGCTTTTGCCTATTAAGCAGGCGCTGCACTTGCTGCAGGCTCTCTTGCAGACTTTCCTTGGGCTTGGGGGCGGGTTCGGTCATGCCGGGACCTCGTCGTTGACTGATTGAAGGCACATGCTGCGGGCTGGTACAGATGACCGGGCGGAGGCGCGGCGCGAGTTTAGCATGCGGGCAGCTTGAAACCGGGCATAGGTAACCCTATCTAAACGAACAATCTGCCAGATCGGCTATTCTCTTCGAAGCAGCCTTAAAACCTGCTGATTTGTTGTTCCCATGTACATACCGATTTTTGAATGGTGCTGTACGCTGCCGTTGGCCGCTTTGCGGTTGTCAGACTATTAGCCCTTGGCTGACGCTTGGATGGTATGTTGTTAGTTGCAGTATTGCTTGCTTAACCAGCCACGTGGTGCTCGGTTATTCCCCGGTTGTGGAATGGCACGGGTTCTGTGTGGCCGCAGACTTTATGTCAACAAAGCCAATGTTTAGGTACATGGGGATTGTTGTCCAGTTGCCCTGGATGGGCCAAAACCGCTGCATATAAGATAGGTTTCGCCATGAAAGTACCTCATCTCGCCACTGCTCTTACTGGCCCCTTGCTTGATCTGGAACGCAAGATGCTCACAGCCCAATGTGAGATCGAGGCTTGGTTTCGTAGCCAATGGTTGGAACATCCAGTCCCGTTCTATGGGTCGGTTGATTTACGTAATTCCGGCTTCAAGTTGGCCCCGGTGGATATGAATCTGTTTCCTGGCGGCTTCAATAACCTGAACCCGGATTTCACACCATTGTGTGTGCAGGCTGTACAGAGTTCGCTGGAGAAGATCTGTCCGGATGCCCGGCGCTTACTGTTGATTCCGGAAAATCACACACGTAACCAGTTTTACCTGCAAAACGTCGCCGCCTTGGCGCGTATCCTAAAACTTGCAGGTTTGAATGTCCGCTTGGGGTCGCTGAATCCCGAAATCAAAGAGCCAACCAATTTTGATTTGCCCAATGGTGCATCCCTGGTGCTGGAACCAATTCAGCGTAATGACCGCCGCGTAGGGCTGCCGGGTTTCGACCCTTGTGTCGTGCTGCTGAATAACGATCTATCGGCTGGCATCCCCGAGATATTGCGCAATATCGACCAAAGTCTGTTGCCGCCGCTGCATGCAGGTTGGTATACCCGACGCAAGACCAATCATTTTGCCCAGTACGATGGCGTCGCCGAGGAGTTTTCCGACCTGCTTGGCATCGATCCTTGGTATATCAACCCCTACTTTGGCCAGGTCAGCCAGCTCGACTTCCAGACTAGAGAGGGCGAAGAGCGGTTGGCCGCCGAGGTTGAGCGGATACTGGCCCTGACAGCAGTCAAATATCGTGATCTGGGCATCGATGCTGCCCCGTATGCCATTGTGAAGGCTGATGCCGGCACCTATGGCATGGGTGTCATGAGCGTCAAGTCGCCAGAGGAAGTGATTGGCCTCAATCGCAAGCAGCGCAACAAGATGGCGGTGGTCAAGGAAGGTCTAGAAGTCAGTGATGTGATCGTCCAGGAAGGCGTGCCGACCTTCGAGACGATTGAGGACGCAGTGGCTGAGCCGGTGGTCTACATGATGGACCGTTTTGTGGTTGGCGGATTCTACCGGGTTCATACCGAACGCGGCAGTGATGAGAACCTGAATGCCCCCGGTGCGTACTTCAAACCATTGGCGTTTGATACGCCGTTGTCGACACCGGATTGCGATGGCAGCCCGGATTGCGCGCCGAACCGTTTCTACGCTTATGGTGTTGTCGCCCGGCTGGCATTATTGGCGGCTTCCAGGGAGATCGAAGTCACCGAGCCTGCACTGACTGCGGAGCTGGCAGCGTAAAGTACTTGTTCGTGTCGGCCTGCTGCTTGCCATTAAGCGGCCGGTTCGCGGTGATGGCGCGGCTACCCGGAATAACTTCTATGCTTAAGCGGTGTCCTCATCGGTTGTCGTTTCGGAACTGATTTGCGAGGACCCACCTCCACCTGACATCTGAAATCCGGCCCGCTTAGTCCGGGGGGCGGATTTACTCCCGAGGAGTCATGCTATGACGCTGGAAGAGATTTTTGACAAGGCTGCCGGTCGCTTACCGATGGTGCCCAAGGTAGTCCAGGAGCTGTTGGCCAGCTTCGAGCGGCCCAATACTGATGTGGACGAAGTGGTGACCCAGGTTTCTCATGATCAGGTGTTGTCGGCAAAGGTATTGCGCTTGGCGAATAGCAGCCGCATGAGCGGTGGCAAATCGGTGGCCAATATTGAAGATGCAGTGGTAAGGCTGGGTTTTGATCATCTCCGTCTTTTGGTGGTGTCGTCAGGCATGTCGGGTATGCAGGTGGCCAGTGATACCTTTGACCGTAAGGCTTTCTGGCTGAAGAGTTTCAAGACCGGCAACCTTGCCCGTTGGGCAGCCAAACTGGCGAACCTGGACGGCAACACAGCCTATACATGCGGTCTGTTACACAATATTGGTGAACTTTTGATCCATATTGCGGCTCCTGGTGAAATGGCCAAGATAGATCGTATGGTGGTAGCGGGTACCGATCGTGCCCAAGTAGAAAACATGGTGCTGGGGGTGGATCTGGCAATGGTAGGGGGCGAGCTGGCACGCCGGTGGCAGTTCCCGGTCAATATTCAGCGCGCCATCACGCAGCATCCCAACCCTGCTGCCCATGAACAATTCGAACCCTATGCGGGTCTGGTTGCATTGGCCAGCTTGTTGGCAGCCCAGTTTGATGCTGGGTTGAGTGACGCTGAAGTTGCTGAAATGTTACCCGCCAAGTTGCTTGATAAGCTGGCGATATCACCTACTGCCATGGTGGAGGAACTGCCCAAGGCCCGTGCTTCATGTGAGGGTCTGCAAGAGTTGCTGTAGTGCCCGCTCGGCCGGGTTGGGGTGCGATAGTCATTCCACCGGCTGATTCTTCCTCTTCACTTTCGATTCTCAACCAATGCATCTCGCTTTTCTCGCCGATCCCCTGCACAGCTTCAAAATTTACAAAGATTCTACATTTGCCATGCTTCGCGAGGCAGCTGCGCGTGGCCATACGCTTTACGCCTTTGAACAGCGCGATATGCGCGTATTGGCTGGCCGGGTCTCAGCCGATGTATATCGCATAGAACTCACTGGTGATGCGCATAATTGGTTTGTCGCAAGCCCGGTGGAGACGCGTGAGCTGGCAAGCTTCGATGCCGTGGTCATGCGTAAAGACCCGCCTTTCGACAGCGAATACCTCTATGCCACCCACCTGCTGGAGCATGCAGAGCGCCAGGGTGCCCGTGTATTCAACAAACCCCGCGCATTGCGTGATTTCAACGAGAAGCTGGCCATTCTGCGTTTTCCCCAGTTCATCGCGCCTACACTGGTTACGAGCAGGGCGGACGATATCCGTGCATTTTTGCATGAGCATCAGGACATCATCTTGAAGCCGCTTGATGGCATGGGTGGGGCCGGTATCTTCCGTTTAAGACCTGAAGATCCCAACATCGGTGCTATCTTGGAAACCCAGACACTGAACGGTAAGGTGACTTTGATGGCGCAGCGCTATCTGCCTGCTATCAAGGATGGGGACAAGCGCGTGCTGTTGATCGCCGGTAAACCGGTCGATTGGTGTTTGGCCCGCATACCGATGCAGGGCGAAACGCGTGGCAATCTGGCAGCAGGCGGTACGGGTGTGGCCCGTCCACTGACCCAACGTGACAGGGAGATTGCCGAGACTTTGGGGCCACAACTTGTTGCTGAGGGGTTACTGTTGGTGGGGTTGGACGTGATTGGCGACACGTTGACGGAAGTCAATGTGACCAGTCCAACCTGCTTTCAGGAAATCAGTGCGCAATCAGGAATTAATGTAGCGGGTGTATTTATTGATGCGTTGGAGGCGGCAATTTAGGCAGAAAAGTCAATCAAGCTGAACATTGCGTTACTGCCTAAGTGGGATGCTAGCTCGTCACTGTTAGAATCGATGTAACGCTGTTTTTAGAGTTTGATTATGGTTGGAATTCTGCTGCTCACGCACTACGGTCTTGGTGAAAGTCTGGCTGAGTGTGCCGCTCATGTACTTGGGCGACCCTTGCCACAACTGCGTTACCTCCCTGTGTATCGTCAGGATGATCCGGACGTGGTGCTGGAGCGGGCGCGGGCCTTGATCCGTGAAATTGATACAGGGACTGGAGTGGTAGTGCTGTCTGACATCTATGGCGGCACACCTTCCAATATCGCTTATCGCCTGATTGTGCCTGGCCGGATCGAGGCGGTGGCAGGCATCAATCTGCCGATGCTCGTGCGGACCCTGAATTATGCGAATGAGCCGTTGGAGGTTGTGGTGGGTAAGGCAGTTACGGGGGGATTGGAAGGTGTGATGTACATCCTGCCGCCCGTAACAAATTCGATTGGATAAGGACTACGAATGCAACAGCAAGAAGTCGAGATCATCAATAAGCTGGGTCTGCACGCACGTGCCTCCAGCAAGTTGACCCAGCTTGCCAGCCGTTTTGCCAGCGAGGTCTGGCTGAGCCGTAACGGCAAGCGGGTGAACGCAAAGTCCATCATGGGTGTGATGATGTTGGCTGCTGCCAAGGGTAGCCGAGTGATAGTTGAAACTAGCGGCCCGGATGAGGCTGCTGCGTTGGCGGCGGTTACCGAGCTGATCGCCAATCGTTTCGATGAGTCGGAATAAGCGCTCGGAGGCGCCATGACCATTAGCTTGCATGGCATCGGAATTGGTGGCGGTATCGCCATCGGCCGGGCCCATCTGGTTAGCCATACCGATCTGGAAGTTGCTCATTACGAGATTACCGATGCTGAAGTCGCCGGTGAAATTGCCCGGTTTGATGCCGCAGTCCGCGTTACGCGCAAGGAGCTTGAACTGCTTTGGGGCAGTATTCCTGAGAATGCCCCCACGGAGCTAGGTGCCTTCCTCAGCCTGCATGTCATGCTGCTGAACGACCATACAATTGCCCGTGAGCCGCGCGATATCATTACTGAGCAGCATTGCAATGCCGAATGGGCGCTGAAGTTGCAGCAGGATCGTCTGCTTGAGCAGTTTGACGTCATCGAAGAGGAGTACCTGCGCGAACGGCGTACTGACGTAATCCAGGTGGTCGAGCGGGTGTTCAAGGCGTTGGCTGGACAAGGCGGCGGGCAGTATGTGCCGCCGGAGGACAGCCGCGAACGCATTTTGGTGGCGAATGACCTCAGTCCGGCGGATATGGTGCTGTTCAAGGAAGCGCAATTTGCCGCTTTCCTGACCGATGTGGGCGGGCCTACTTCCCACACCGCTATTCTTGCCCGCAGTCTGAATATCCCTTCTGTGTTGGCGCTGCATAATGCGCGCCAGCTGATACGCGAAGGCGAGCGGCTGATCGTCGATGGTACAGCAGGGGTTGCCATCATCGACCCCAGCGAAGCGATTGTGGCCGAATACCGCAAGCGCCAAGCTAGCCATGCTGCTGAGCGCAAGCGGTTACAACGGTTAAAGAGCACGGCCGCCACGACCAAGGATGGGGTCAGCATCGAACTACTCGCCAATATCGAGACCCCTGGGGACCTGGAACCGGTGAAGGCCAATGGTGCTGCTGGTATTGGCCTTTACCGGTCAGAATTCATCTTCCTGGGCCGTGATGATCTGCCTGATGAAGAAGAGCAGTACGAGGCATACAAGCAGGTTGTTGAGGGTATGAAAGGGCAGCCGGTTACGATTCGTACGGTGGACCTGGGGCGCGACAAGATGCCCAAATGGGCGGATGAGGAAGCGCAATCTGCACCCAACCCGGCATTGGGGCTGACTGGCGTCCGGCTGTGTCTGGCGGAGCCAATATTGTTCCGTACCCAGTTGCGCGCCTTGTTACGTGCAGGTGTCCATGGCAAGTTGAAGTTGCTGTTTCCAATGTTGGCCAGCTTGTCTGAAGTCAGCCAGGTGTTGTTCCACATCGACCAGGTGAAGGATAGCCTGCGTGAAGAAGGTATCCCGTTCAGTGACGAGGTACAGGTCGGGGGGATGATCGAGGTGCCTGGAGCGGCGCTTACCGTCAACCATCTGCTGGAGCGACTCGACTTTATCTCGATCGGTACCAATGACCTGATCCAGTACACGCTGGCGGTGGATCGTGGGGACGATGCGGTCAGCCATCTGTACGACCCTTTTCATCCTGCCGTGCTGCACCTGATCGCGCATGTGATTCGATGTGCTGATCGGAAGGGGGTGCCTGTGTCGGTCTGTGGTGAAATGGCAGGGGATGCACGCATGACGCGGCTCTTGCTGGCGCTGGGTTTACGCAGTTTCTCCATGCACCCTGCTCAGCTTCTGAGTGTGAAGCAAGTGATCTTGAAGAGTGACCTGACGTGTTTGAGCCCGTTGGCGAATGAAATTGAACGTGCGCCGGACGCTGACAGGGTGCGGGAATTGTTGTTAGGGGTAACGTAATGGATAGCAGCAGCCAGCGCCGTGCGCTGGTAATGATGATGCAGCATCATGGTGATGTCTTGTTGAGTAGTCCTGTTGTAAGTACTTTGGCTTTGGCAGGTTATCAAGTAGATGCACTGGTGTTTGAAGATACAAAGCCGATGATTGCGGGCCATCCGGACCTTGATCAATTGCATGGCATTGTGCGCCGCGGCCGCCGCCAGCTTGGATTGTGGGGTTGGCTCAAGGCTGAGTGGCAGTTACTGAGCACATTACGCTCGCGTAACTACGATCTGGTCGTTCACCTCACCAAGCGCCGCAGGGGTGCATGGTTGTGCCGCTTGTTGCGCCCAAAGGTGTCGGTTGCATCTGATATGTTGCGCGACAGATTCTGGCGCAAGAGTTTCACTCATCTTTACCATGATTTGCCATGGACCCGGCATATGGTTGAGGTGCATCTGGATGCTTTGCGCCGCATAGGTATCCGGCCAAATGAAGCTACCCATCGTATGCATCTGACTGTTGACGATGCCAGCCGTAGCAGCGCTCATGCTTTGTTGGCTCAGCATGGTTTGCAGCCGGGTGAATATATCCAGGTGCACCCTACATCGCGTTGGATGTACAAGGCATGGCCAGCAGAAAAAATGGCAGCGGTGATCAACACGTTGACGGCAGCAGGAGAAAAAGTATTGCTGACGGCGGCCAAAGAGCCGCAGGAAATGGCAATGATCGAGGCGATCAAAGCCAGGCTGGAGCGTCCAGTCGTTGATTTATCTGGGCAGATAACACTGAAGCAGCTTGGCGCTTTAATAGCCGACGCAAAGCTATGGCTGGGCCTGGATTCTGCCCCTATGCATATGGCCTCAGCGCTTGGTACGCCTTGTGTGGCATTGTTCGGGCCATCGGTTGACGGCAAATGGGCGCCATGGAAGGTGCCAAACCGCATGGTGGCTAATTCAGATTATCGTTGCCGGCCGTGTAACCGTGAAGGATGTGGTGACGGTCAAGTAAGCGACTGCCTCGTTAATCTACCCGAGCAGGTGGTGTTAGGCGCACTACGCTCTCTGGCAGATGAAGTGGGTAAACCGCTCGCCTTGGCATGAAGTTCAAATGCACTGTTGGGTAGCCAGCAGTGCATTTGTAGATTTGATCAGCGATCCTTAAGAACTTATTCACGATTTGTCACGAGCAGCTGTCAGCAGGGTGCAGAGCCGCACATAAGCCTTGCTCACAGTTGTGCAGTAGGATCGCGATCAGGTTCCAGAACATGTCCAAAGTCTCGCGAGCTAGGGCAAGACAAGGCGAAAACAATTGAGGAAGCGGAGTCTACACGTGGTAAATGAGCATTCCGAAAGCGTTTTCAACGTAGTATTGCTGACGCGTAGCAGGCTTTGAACAGGTTCTAAGTTTCAGTAGAACTCCAGCTGGTCTTTCCCCCACTTCTCATGCAGGGTATGCCCATAACGGCGTTGCTCGTGCCAACGCCACCAGCTTTGTTGCATCTCCTGGCGCATCTTCTCGTTACGCCTTTTCCACCAGCCCAATTGCCACTTCTTGCGAAAGTAAGCACGGTTTTCCGCTTCGTATGGGCGATTCCGGTTGGTGTCGCTGAGGGCATCCTGCGTGACTGAGCCGAAATGGTGGATAAAGCATGCGCCGACGATGCCAGTGCGAAAGCCTGCTATCCGGGCCCGGCGGAAGAAGTCGGTATCCTCGAATTGGCCAATCCGGAAGGCTTCGTCAAAGCTGCCGATGCGATCGAATACGGTACGTTTGACGGCAAAACAGACACCATGCGCAGCATTGAGCCGCAGTACATCCTGCAGATCATGCATAAAACTTTGGGCATAGCTTGCAAACGGATAGTTCTGGTCTCGCTCCCGCATTGCTGGGCAGACAATATCCAGGCGATGTTTTTCAGCGGCCTGTAGTAGCGCTTGCAGCCAACCCGCAGGCAACAGTACATCGTTGTTGAGCACGATGATCCAGTCCGCGTTACCGGCCAGCTTTACGCCCTGGTTCCATGCTGGTGCACAACCGAGGTTTTCCGGGTTGCTGATGACGCTGATGCTGGGCTGACTGGCAAGCCACTCGGCAGTGCCATCTGTAGAGCCATTGTTAACGACAATAACCTGTACGCCTGCAGCAATATCGGGCTGCAGGCACTCGAGGCAGCCCTGGGTATACGCCAGCTGGTTCAATACCGGGATGACGATGGCGACGCGTACGGCTGCGTCGGGAGTGGTTTGAGTCAATGTGTTGCTCCTGCGGATCGGGTGCCTTGCATCAGATGTCCCCTTCAGCAAGGTTGCCGTTTTCTTCCAGCCAAGCGCGGCGTGAGCTGGCTTCGCCCTTGCCCATCAGCATGGTCATGATGCGGCGGGTGTCGTCCTCAATCACATCAAAACTGATTTGCAGAGTACGGCGTGTATCCGGGTTCATGGTGGTTTCGAACAACTGTTCAGCATTCATCTCGCCAAGACCTTTGAAACGGCTGACGCCCCAGCTCCCTTCCCGTACTTTTTCCAAGCGGAGTTTGTCGAGAATGGCATCCAGCTCACCCTCGTCCAGCGCATAGAACTTGCGTGGCGGCTTTTGCTTGCCGCTGCCGGGTACGTCAATGCGGAATAATGGTGGCTGGGCGATATGAATATGACCGTTCTTCACCAGTTGCGGGAAATGCCGGCAGAACAACGTCAACAGCAGTACCTGGATATGGGAGCCATCCACATCAGCGTCCGACATGATCAGGATCTTGCCGTAACGTAAGCCACTAAGATCCGCTGGCCCATCCGACTTATGGGGGTCCACGCCAATGGCGACGGCGATATCGTGGATTTCGTTGTTACCGAACAGCTCACCCTGGTCCACTTCCCAGCTGTTAAGCACCTTGCCGCGCAACGGCAGGATGGCCTGAAAATCCTTATCCCTACCTTGTTTGGCACTACCTCCGGCTGAGTCACCTTCAACCAGGAAGAGTTCACGCCGGCTTACATCATCACTGGTGCAGTCGGTCAACTTGCCGGGAAGCACGGCAACGCCACTGGTTTTTTTCTTCACCACTGTCTTGGCGGCTCTCATACGGCTTTGGGCTTGGCGAATCGCCAATTCAGCCAGTTTCTTGCCGTAATCGAGATGCTCGTTCAGCCATAATTCAAACGGGTCGCGTACCTGGGTGGAGACGAGTCGTAATGCATCGCGACTCGATAGTCTTTCCTTGGTCTGGCCTTGGAACTGCGGGTCCAGCACTTTGGCACTCAGCACAAAACTGGCACGGGCGAACAAGTCTTCCGGTAACAGCTTAACGCCTTTAGGCAGCAGGTTATGCAGGTCGATGAAATTCTTGACGGCATTGAATACACCGTCACGCAGGCCGGTCTCATGGGTGCCGCCCGAAGGCGTCGGGATCAGGTTCACATACGATTCGCGGGCAATGCCGCCCTCTTCTGTCCAGGTGATTACCCAACCCGCACCTTCGCCCTTGGAGAAGCTCTCGTTCTCTTCACTGATGTAACGCTCACCACGGAACAACGGCACGATGAGCTCTGCGTCAGCCAGCTGTTCATTCAGATAGCCAGCGAGGCCATCTGGATAGTTCCAGGCTTGGGTATCGCGGCTGCCATCCTTCTTTTCAATGGACAACGTTACCGTAATGCCGGGCAGCAACACAGCCTTGGAGCGAAGGATGTGTACCAGCTCGCTTAAGGGAATATTGGGTGAGTCGAAGTACTTGGGGTCTGGCCAGCAGCGAACAGCGGTGCCCGTGTTTTTTTTGCCGATCTCTTTGAGCAGCGCCAGGGGTTCGATAACGAAGCCATCGCCAAACGCCAGTGCATGCTCAGCGCCATCACGTTTGACCCGCACTTCCAGCCGTGTCGACAAAGCATTTGTGACACTTACGCCAACACCATGAAGACCGCCCGAGAAGCTGTAGGCGCCACCATCCTTCTTATTGAACTTACCGCCGGCGTGTAACTGGGTAAAGACTACCTCTACTGTTGGCACACCCATCTCGGGGTGAATACCGACCGGAATCCCGCGGCCATCATCAGCAACACTGACGGAACCATCCTGGTAGACAACTACCTCAATACTTTTGGCGTAGCCAGCCAGGGCTTCGTCAGCGGCGTTGTCGATGACTTCTTGAACAATATGAAGGGGATTTTCGGTGCGGGTGTACATGCCTGGCCGGTGTTTTACCGGTTCCAGGCCCTTGAGCACTTTGACGGAGGATTCGTCGTATTGCGGGGCGGCCATCTTGATTATTTCCTTGCAGCAGATGGCGCGGAGTCTAGTGGGCCAATGGAAGAGGGGCAAGCAACTAACAGCGAATGCCTAGATGAATAGGGCGAATTTGTAAGCAACGATAGCGAAGTATCCCCCGGATATCTGTACTTTGTGCTGTCTTAAGAACCTGTTTACGCTCTGTCACGAGCAGCTGTCATTAGGGCGATGAGTAGCGCAGAAACCTGGAGTGTACTGTTGTACATGAGGCTGCGAACTTCTTGGTGCGGGGCACCGTGGCAGTTCGGCGTCCCCGGTGGCTTTCGAGCAGCACATGAGCCCTGATCACAGCTGCGTAGTAAGATCGTCTGCGATATTGGGTTGCGCTATGAGCAAATCAGACGAAGCACCAAAACAAAAAGCCTCAGATGCATTTGCGTCTGAGGCTTTGGTGTTCTTGGTTGCGGGAACAGGACTCGAACCTGTGACCTTCGGGTTATGAGCCCGACGAGCTGCCAACTGCTCCATCCCGCGACAGAGGAACCGGATTATGGAGAGCTAACCGCGGCCCGTCAAGCATTTTGATGAAAAATCTTAGAATTTGTTCACGGGTCTTACTACACAGCCCTGATCAGGGCTCATTGTATTGCTCGTATTTCCTGAGCACGCGCCAGTTTCTGCACTCTATCCTTCCGGTACCCGCTCGTGACAGATCGTGAACGGGTTTTTAAGGCCGGCCTTTGCGGTAGAAGCGCCAAACCAGCGCTATACCGCCACTGAGGTTGGTTTTTTGTTTTACCAGTGGGCTATCGGCAAAGCGGCTGCCATTAAGGTTGTCTAGCCGTAAGAATAAGCCTAGCCAGTAATCACCGAGGTCGCGGCTCGCACTGAGTGTAGATTGCAAACCCGCATAACCGGCACTGGGTTTGTAGGCTGGTCGGTTGGTGGTGGCGAATTCTGGCCCGACCCCATAAAAGTATTCATGCTGCTTACGGCTTCCAATCAATGCGCCACCCGACCAACCCATCCGCCATATTGCATCTCCCTGGCCAAATTGCCATTCAGCCGCCAGCTTAGGGTTGATTACGGTGCCGAAGTAACGGGTACGCCAGTCATCTACAACAAGCGCCGCACGCAAAGGAAGTACAGCTTCCCAGCGTACTTTCGCATCGGCTTCAGTAAGACGGTATTTGATTGAAGGACCGATTTCCACTGTAGGAGAGAGTTTCGGCATGCCCGCCCGGGCAATGTTGCCATCGCTATGGCTTGGTGGCGTCAGGTTGACGCTTACGTCTATTTCAGCCCGTTCGCTATCAAATAGTTTTCCACGAATGCCGGCTCGCGAAACTTCCAGCTTGTCGCTGCGATAGCTGATATAGGGTACAGGCAACAAATAGCTGTGTTGTTCATCACTACCACGGTAGTCAGGCAGGTTGATGACAGAGAGCCCCACACCCAGCTGCAAGCTGGCTTCTTCAGCATGGGCTTGGTTGATCAACACCAGTGCGATAACAGAAAGGGACAATCTCATTTGGATAAGCTGGAAAGTGAAGGTGGGAGACTACTAAGCACACCTGCAAGATCGCGTGGAGCATTCAGCACGTGTATCTCAGGGGTACCATGCCAATCGGCGCAGCGTTGCAAGGCGGTTTGCAGGTCGGAAATCAATCGTTGGCTGACTCGCATGCCAGGCTCTAGAAACAACGATTTGACTTCAAACACACCTTGCTGGCGGTGTGCCTTTGCATCCAATCGGCCAACTAGCTTGCCGCGCGACAGTATGGGTAATACGAAGTAACCAAATTTACGCTTCGGCGCAGGGGTATAGCATTCGATCCGGTAGTCGAAATCAAATAGCTCGCTGGCCCGTTTCCGATCCCAGACTACTGGGTCGAATGGCGACAGTAAGGTGGTGATGCCTGATTGCAGCTTACCGTTGGCGGCTTTGTCCAGTAGCGGTATCAGGTCTTTGTGAACGAAGGCATCTTGCCGCCAATTTTCGATCCGTACCGGAATCAACTCACCGGCATCGGCCAACTGGTACAGCATGGCTTCGTATTTGCCCCGCATAAGCCGGTAATAGTCGGCGACCCAACCTGCTTTGACAACACCTAGTGCCTGACAGCTGCGCCGTACCATCTCGATCTGGGCATCCTCTGGGCTGGGTAAATCGCGTGTATCGTCCCAACCATTCTGGTAATGCTTTGCCAGTACGTTGTCTGCCAAGTCGTAAACTCGCTGAAAGCTACGTCGCTCCGTTACCATCAACTGGCCGACAGTGAACAGTACTTCCAGATGCCGCTTTTCCGGCTTCCAGTCCCACCAACCGTTACCCTTTCCGCCTTTGCGTTCAAAGTCGGCTGAACGTACTGGGCCATTTGCCTGGATATGGTTCTTGATGGAGGCGATTTCCGTTGCATGTTGCGCCAGCCAATGGTCAGAAAATTTCCAACCCATATTTGCCGGGTCGAGCATCCGATGGCGTAGCAGACCATAGTCCTCAGTCGGGATGAAGCAGGCTTCATGAGCCCAATATTCATAAATCTTGCCTTCTGCCAGTAATTGCTCCAACCAGGTCGAATCGAAAGCGCCAAGGCGACTGAACAGGACAAAATAAGGACTGCGATTAACAACAGAAATAGTGTCGATCTGCAAAAGTGCCATTCGTTGAATGGTGGCCAATACATCTGCCTTATTGGCTTTGCGACGTTGATATTGCAACAAACCTTGGGCTGCCAGATGAAGTTGGCGTGCAGCTGAGATCGACAGATACTGAGTCATGAATGCCAAATGGGTAAATAAGAAGATGGCAGTGTAAGCGAACTGTCAGCCACAGGTAGAATCGCCACCTGTTTCCGCATTCCTTTGGCAGAAAGTACGCTCCATGGCTCTGAACGCAACCATTTATAAAGCTGACCTCAACGTGTCCGATATGGACCGTGGTTACTATGGTCAGCACAATCTGACTATCGCCTGCCACCCTTCTGAAACGACGGAACGCATGATGCTGCGTGTGTTGGCTTTTGCGCTACACGCTAGCGAAGGTCTTAAATTCTCGCGGGGTATCAGTAGTGAGGATGAGCCGGATATCTGGGAGCATCATGACCATGGCGATGTAAAGCTCTGGATAGAACTTGGATTGCCCGATGAACGCCGTCTGCGCCAGTCATGTGGCAAGTCTGATGAGGTTGTGCTGTTTGCATATGGTGGACGGGCGCTGCCTGTATGGTGGAAGGCCAATGCCGGGGTGTTGCGCAAGCTGGACAAGCTGACGGTGTTAACGGTGCCGGAGGCGACACTTGTCGAATTGGACGCAATGGCTGCACGCAGCATGCAACTGAGCTGCACGATCCAGGATGGCATCGTGTGGCTGGCTGATGGTGCCAATAATCTGGAGATTCACGTCGAGACACTGCAGCGCAACGGGTTACAGCCAGCTAGATAAGCCGTTTCAGAACCTGCTTAAGATTTGTCGTGAGCAGCGCAAGCCCTGGTTACTGCTGCGCAGCAAGATCGTAAGTGGGTTATTAAGTTTACAGCTGACTGGAGAGAGGGGGACTCTCTCCGTAGTCGGACGTGTGCTTCAGTCGACCTCAATGCAGCCTGATCTTACGCAGACAGCAACGAATTGCCTCTCTGTCGGGCAGAACACCTGATAGGTTTCTTCCATGCCGTCCTTGCCGATTAACCAGGCACCGTCACCTTCGCATCCGGAAGCACGGGCGATCTTCATGACTTCATAAGACCACGTGCCCTGCTTCATGTCGTTCAGGTTCTTGGGGCGGGGGATGCCGCGCGTTAATGACGGCGCGGATTCCTGCATCTGCATGCTTGGTTCATCCGGCTGGGTCAGCGGTGCGACCATCACATTCGAATTATCCGTATTCTCTTGAGCAAAGGCAGGCAAGCTGTGACAGGCCAGTAGTAAGGTCAAGCAGCAGGCGTGCAGCGTGAGTGAACGTGTCATGGTGGTTTGGACCTGTTAGACGTAACCATTTAAATATGACAGAAGGATATGCTAATTCCAAGGACAACATAATAAAAAAGCCCGCGCAACCTGGGTTGGCGGGCTGTGGATTGACGAATGGATCGGTCAGATGGCGGTCGTACGGCTATGCAGCCACTGCTTCGCAGCACCATCCACGAGTGGATCAAGCCTTGTTTTAACCAAGGCATGGTAGTCGTTCAGCCAGGCTACTTCGTCGGCGCGCAGCATGGCCTTGTCGATGCAGCGGGTATCAATCGGGCAAAGCGTCAAAGTCTCGAATTTGAGGAACTCGCCAAATTCGTTGGTTTCAGCCGGTACGTTCAACACCAGATTCTCGATACGTACACCCCATTGGCCGGGTCGGTAGATGCCTGGCTCGTTGGAGGTGATCATGCCGGGCTCCATGGCGGTATGCGGCTCTGGCATGGCGCCTGGAGCGATTGACTGCGGGCCTTCATGCACATTCAGGAAGTAGCCCACCCCATGTCCGGTACCGTGGCCGTAGTCGACACCGCCTGCCCAAATGGGTGCACGTGCAATGGCATCAAGGCGTGGAGAGGCGGTACCGCGAGGGAATTGCACCATGCTGAGCGCGATCATGCCCTTCAGTACCAAGGTGAAATCACGCTTCTCGGCAGCGCTGATGGTGCCAACTGGTATAACCCGGGTGATGTCGGTGGTGCCGCCAAGGTACTGGCCGCCAGAGTCGATCAGCAATAAGCCATTGCCTTCGATAACGGCATGCGATTCCTCGGTAGCACGGTAGTGCGGCATTGCGCCATTGCCTTTGAAACCGGCGATGGTGGCAAAGCTGGGCGATACGAAGCCCGGGCGGCGTGCGCGGGCGGCGCAAATCTGTTCATCGATAGTGACTTCGGTGATCCGTTCCTTGCCTAGCGCGCCTTCCAACCAACTGAAGAATTCGCATAGGGCAGCTCCATCCTGCTCCATTGCGGCACGTACATGCTGGACTTCGGCCGTGTTTTTCTTTGACTTAGCAAAAGTGGAAGGGTTAATTGCCTCGACTACTTTAACAGTGTTGGCGACAGCCTGACGCAAGCCAAGGGTAATGCGGCGTGGGTCGATCAGCAGGGTATTGCCTGCGGGTAAAGTGGCCAATGCCTCAGCAGCCTTGGCGTAAAGTGCAATTTGAACACCATCCTTGGCCAGCGCTGCAGCAACATCGGTTGGTACCTTGCCTTCGGCCAGAAATAATGTGGCCTTATCCATATCGACAAGCGCATGGGCAATGAAGACGGGGTTGTAGTTGACATCGTCCCCACGCAGATTGAACAACCAGGCCAGATCATCCACTGTGGAAATGAAATGGTGCTGGGCACCTTTGGCAACCATTTCCTGGCGGACAAGCGCCAATCGGTCCACGCGGCTTTGTGTCGCGTAGGGAGGCTTGTGTTCGTAGATGGCGGCCGTAGGTAAACTGGGGCGGTCGGGCCAAACACTGTCGAGCAGATCGACATCAGTCCGCAGCATGATATTGTTGGCTTTCAGTGCAGTATCAAGTGCGCGCCCCGTCGCCAGCCCAAGCACAGCACCATCGACCCCGACTGTCTTGCCGGCTGGTACATTGGCAGCCAGCCAATCAATATGTTGGGACCCACCTACAGCGGGGATCTTCATCAGTTCGATACCGGTGCCGGCCAGTTCGGCTTCTGCTTGTACCCAGTAACGGCTGTCTGCCCATAAGCCGGCAAACTCGGGCGTTACGATCAGCGTACCGACTGAGCCGTTAAATCCCGATAGCCAACGTCGGCCTTGCCAACGACCCGGTAGGTATTCCGAGAGGTGTGGGTCGGCAGATGGCACAAGATAAGCCGTAAGGCCTTGTGCGGCCATGGCTTGACGGAGTTGGGCGATACGGGCGGGGATAGGCGAGGACATGCGATCCATGGCGATTTTCCTGGCGTGTTGGTGCTCAGTTGGGTAGACCGGCACCCATTTTTTAATGAGTTGGTGCGTGGGCAAAAACGGTTATAAGAGAGCTAACCCAGATTTTACTGTTTTGTCATCAACTTGATGGGCTATCTCGATGAAAAACAAGCATTTTTTGGTTAAATGAGGCTTTTCTGCGAAAATGGTCGATTCGCCAAGCAGGTAACCGTCGTATGAGCAGCGCAGTCACCCCTATTTCTCAATTGCCAGAAGGCATTCTTGCCCGTAAGCCAGCACCATTTCTGCCGATGAACCGTGCCGAGATGAATCAGCTTGGCTGGGAGGAGTGCGATGTGATTCTGGTAACGGGTGATTGTTATATCGACCATCCGAGTTTTGGCATGGCCTTGATAGGCAGGGTGCTGGAAGCACAAGGATTACGTGTGGGTATTATTGCCCAGCCGGACTGGCAGACGGCGGATGCTTTCAAGGAGCTGGGTAAGCCAAGGCTGTTTTTCGGTGTGACGGCCGGCAATATGGATTCGATGATCAACCGCTACACGGCTGACAAAAAGCCGCGTTCGGACGATGCCTATACCCCGCACGGCGTAGCGGGTAAGCGGCCGGACCGAGCGGTAACCATTTACTCGCAGCGTTGTCGCGAGGCTTATCCTGGTGTGCAGATCATGGTGGGCGGCATTGAGGCTTCTCTACGTCGTATCGCTCAGTACGACTATTGGAGCGACACGGTGCGCCAGTCTGCGCTGATCTACAGCAAGGCGGATATCCTGCTGTTCGGTAATGCCGAGCGTGCGTTGGTAGAGGTTGCCCAGCGTGCTGCGGCGGGCGAAAAGCTGCGCGACATGCGCGATATCCGTGGTACAGCTTTTATTGCTCCCAAGGGGTGGAGGCCGGATGACGAGTGGGTGGAAGAAGATTCAAGCACAGTCGACACCCCAGGCCGTGTCGATGCGCATATCGACCCTTACGCCATGGAGCCTGAGGCACCCAAACAAATCAATGGCCCAGCTATTCCTGAAGGTACCCAGCCTATACGCTTGATCAGCAAGGCGGAACGCGTACGTGCAAAATTGGCTGCGCGTGGTAATACGGTAGTCCGGATTCCATCCTATGAAATGGTGGTGCACGACCCGGTTCTGTACGCCCATGCCAGCCGTGTGCTGCACCTGGAGTCCAACCCCGGTAATGCGCGCGCCTTGGTACAGCAACATGGCGAGCGGGATATATGGATCAACCCGCCGCCCATTCCGCTGACCACGCCTGAAATGGATTATGTGTTCGGCCAGTATTACGCACGTAACCCGCACCCAAGCTATGGCAGTGCGCATATTCCAGCTTGGGAGATGATCCGTTTTTCGATCAATATCATGCGCGGCTGTTTTGGCGGTTGTACTTTCTGCTCGATTACAGAGCACGAGGGCCGCATTATCCAAAGCCGTTCAGAGGCATCCATCCTCAACGAGATCGAGGAGATCCGGGATAAGACCGCGGGCTTCACAGGCCATATTACAGACCTTGGCGGCCCCACTGCCAATATGTACCGACTGGCTTGCAAAGACCCAAAGATCGAATCGGCCTGTCGCAAGCTCAGCTGTGTCTACCCTGGTATCTGTGAGAACCTGAATACTGACCATAGCTCGTTGGTACAGCTGTATCGCAAGGCGCGCGCTATACCAGGGGTGAAGAAGATCACGATCGGGTCCGGCCTACGTTACGACATTGCCGTACGTTCACCGGAATACATCAAAGAGCTGGTAACCCACCACGTGAGCGGTTATCTGAAAATTGCACCGGAGCACACCGAGGAAAATGTGCTCAGCAAAATGATGAAACCCGGGGTCGATACGTTCGAGGCATTCCGCAAACTGTTCGACCGTTTCAGTAAGCAGGCCGGCAAGCAGCAATATCTGATCCCCTACTTTATTGCAGCCCACCCTGGCACGACGGATGAGGACATGCTCAATCTCGCCATCTGGCTGAAGAAGAACAACTTCCGTCCTGACCAAGTACAGGCTTTTACGCCCACGCCAATGGCGATGGCAACTACCATGTGGCACACCCGGCGTAATCCACTCAAGAAAGTGGCGCGTAATAGCGAGATCGTCGATAACGTGCGCGATACGTATCGACGTAAGTTGCACAAGGCCTTCCTGCGTTACCACGACCCCAAACATTGGCCGATTCTGCGCGAGGCACTTGTGAACATGGGACGCGCTGATCTGATTGGTGGTGCGGCCCATTGTCTGGTGCCTTATCCCAGTGCAGAGGAGCGTGCGCAGCAGGCACCACGCGGCAATGCCCGCGGTGGTGGTGGTCCAGGTTCTGTGGGGCGAATTGCTGCGCCGGCTGTTAAACGCAAGCCGAATCTGCGTGGTGGTAAAGGTGGCCCAATTAAAGGCACCGCTGGTAAATCTCGTGGTCGTTGAGCAATAAGGATAAAGATATGGAAGACCGCGTTACCGAACTGGAGATCCGCCTTGCGCTGCAGGACGATCTTTTGGATGAGCTGAATAAAGTCGTGGCCCGCCAGCAGCAACAGCTGGAATGGTTGGCGCAGGAGATGCGTAGCCTTACTGAAAGAATGCAGGATGGATTCAAGCCTGCCGGTATACAGCATGAGATACCGCCGCATTACTGACTAATTTGAGTCCAAAAAAAGCCGCATCACACGATGCGGCTTTTTACTTGTGCTGTTTCTAGCCTGGGGCTGCGAAACGTTCAGTTGTCCTTGCCAGATAAAACCATTCTTGCCCAGCTTGCGCCTTGTTGTTTGGAAACAGGATATAGCCATCGCACTCTGCTGCAACGATTTCGCCGTTGGCACGCTTGCCGATGATGTCGCCTGCTTTCAACGTGTCGAAACTGGCCCACGTACGGTTGAAGCTGTCATCGGCATTGAACTTGTCGATGACTTGGTAGATATGCAGCGCCTCGATGGTTTTGGCGGGGATTGGATCGGCTTCACCGCTGATGCCGAGGTGCGCCAAGGTATTGTGAATAGCACGGTAGGCAACTTCGGGGCCTTGTGGGTCGTCGTGTTGGCCGCATTCGAGCGTAATCGCATAACCGCCGACAGAACGCATGTACTCAGTAGTGCCAATGCCATAGCGTGAATCGGCATTAAGCAGGTCAGCGCGCGAAGCATCCGCCGGCATGCGTGCTATGCGTGCTTCAACGCCGTGGGCATAGGTCGACAGCCATCCATCCACCAGACGCCCTACTCCCAGGCGTATTGCCAAGGCTTCCTCTTCGTGGGCGAATTTGAATGGTTCCAACGTGCCGTCATTGTTCTCCGGCCCAACCATAGCAAAAGGCTGGCCGGGGGACTGGAACGAGTGCAAATCAAGCAACACATTGTGCTGAGCCAATAGCGGGCAGAGCCAGTTGGCGATCAGGTCCTCGAATTCGTGTGGCGCATCGGTTGGATTGAGATTGCGGTTCAGGTTCCGGTCGCCGGCCCGTTGCTGTTTTTCATAAGCCAGCGGGTTGGTAATGGGTACAAAGGTGACGCTGCCACGGGCAAGCTTCAAACGCCCCTGCTCCAACTCTTCCATCACCCGCAGAATACCCCGGGTACCGGCCAACTCATTGCCATGTACTGCGCCCAATACAATTAAACGTGGACCAGGCTGAGGACACGTATAGGAAACGGACTTGAAGTGGGTCATGATGGGTGGCCGTCGGGGTGGAAACGGGCAGCATGATACTTCGATTTGTGCACTGCAGCGAAACCTTGCTGAGATAAAAAACGAACAGTATTTAATGTACCCGATCAGCGGTATTTATCTATCCCGGGCCTGGGCGATATTCCAGCCCGGCATTCTTTCCCAGACCTTATTTCTATACTCACTATTCATGCCGTTATTACGCCGATTTCTCCCTGCCAGACTGGCTCTTCTCACCTTGGCTCTGGTGGGTCCAATGGTGTTAGCCAAGCCGTTGATCTACTGTGCTGATGCGAGCCCTGAAGGTTTTGACCCGGGGTTGTGGGATTCTTCCAGCACCAGCAATGTCACACGTCAGATGTTTCAAGGGTTGTTGAGTTTCAAGCGTGGTGGTACCGGGCTGCAGCCGAAGCTGGCTGAGCAATGGACGGTTTCACCTGATGCCAAAACCTTTACCTTCAAGCTGCGGCGGAATGTGCGTTTTCACCACACTCCCTATTTCAAGCCTACCCGGCCATTGAATGCCGACGATGTGTTGTTCACCTTCCAGCGCTTTATCGACCTGCAACACCCCTATAACCAGGCGTTTCCTGCCACATTTGTTTATCCACAGAATCTCGGGCTGACGCAGATGCTGGCAGGTGTGGACAAGGTTGACGACTACACGGTGCGTTTTCGATTGAAGTCACCCAATGTGACGTTCCTCGATTACTTTGCGATGAGTTTCGCCGGCATCCAGTCTGCCGAGTATGCCACCCAGTTACTGGCCAAGGGACAGGCAGCCAATATCAATAACTACCCCATCGGTACTGGTCCCTATCGTTTCAAGTCCTACCGGAAGGATGACGTACTGCGGTTGGAAGCCAATCCTGACTATTGGGGTAGTAAGCAGAAGACCGGGCTGTTGATCATATCGATCGCTCGCGAGCCAAGCGTCCGGGTACAGAAGCTACTGGCTGGTGAGTGCCAAATCACAGCGCCGATTCGCGATGTGGATATCGCGGCGCTACAAAACAAGCCCAATATTCAGTTGCAACAGATTCAGGCGCTGAATGTTTCCTACCTCGCATTTAACCTTGCCAAGCCGCCTACAGATAAGCGGGAAGTACGCGAAGCGTTGGATATCGCCATCGACCGCAATGCACTTTTCAAGACGCTCTTCCCGCGAGGGGATGCCATGCAGGCGGTGAGTGCGTTTCCACCGGTGATTCCTGGTTATAACCACCAGCTCAAGAATGAGTACGACCCAAAGCGTGCCAAGGAGCTATTGACCAAAGCCGGGTTTCCGAATGGTTTAGAGGTGGATTTGTGGGCCTTGCCGATCAGCCGGCCGACCAACCCGAATGGGCAGCTTATGGCGCAGATGATTCAGCAGGACTGGGCCAAAATCGGTGTGACCACCAATATCAAGACCTACGAGTGGGGTGAGTATCTCAAGCGGGCCAGCAAGGGTGAGCATCATGTCTATATGAGCGGCTGGTCTGGCGAGACTGGCGACGCCGATGATTTTCTGTCACCCAACCTGACCTGCGCCGCCAACCCCGGCGGATACAAGTTCTGCAACGCTGAATTCGACCACTTGGTCGAAGCTGCCCGCGCTACGACCGACCAGAAAAAGCGCGTTGCGCTCTATGAGCAGGCGCAGGTGATTTTCAAGCGGGAACGGCCGTGGATCACCATGGCGCATTCCACGGTTTACATCCCCATGTGGCGTGACGTGAAGGGCTTTGTGATGGCGCCGAATGGGAGTGTGGAGTTTGAGAACGTCTATCGGGACTAAGAACCGGTCCTAAGTCTGTTGCGCGTCAGCAATACAGCGTTGGAAACACCCTCGGAATGCTCATTTACACTGTGTAAGCTCCGCTTCCTTGGGTGTTTTTGCCTTGTCTTGCTCTAGCTCGCGAGACTTTGAACAGGTTCTGACTGCACAGTTTGGTCCGGCTCTAGAACTTGTTCACGATCCACCGTAGAGCAGTGACGCAGCGCAGAAACCGGAATGTACTGTTGTACATGAGGATTTCGAGCAGCACATAAGCCCTGATCACAGCTGCGCAGTAAGATCGTAAATAGGTTCTTAAGCTGGTCCTGGCGAGGATCGTACTTGCCAGACGGCGGCATCGCTCAATAAGCCAGCGCGGTCCTGTACTTTCACTGCCACCGCCAATACTTCGCCCCATTGCGGGTGTGCGGCCAGACCGATGGTGTTTTTGCTGGCGGCTTGAATTCCAAGCTGCCAGCCATGTTTGTATTGCTTCCATACTGCCAGCCTTGCGGGTTCGCTGCGGCTTGCATCTACTTGCAGCTGTGCATTCCCCAGTGCGTGTAAGCCGGGCATGGCGGGCCGTCGGTTTCCCCACCAGGGGTAGCTAGGTAGCAAAGCCGGCTCGGCGTAACTTTGCTCTAGCAGCGCAGCGCCAATAGCCTGTTGGTTCTGCAGCAATGTCCGCATGCTGAAATGCAGCTGGCCGCTCTGCCCGGCGGGTTGCCGGCTGGCTTCAATCTGCCTGTTGATTTCATTCGCAGACCAACCAGTTGGTGAGCCATCCAATCGGCTGACATTCAATCCAGGCCAGATATGGCGGCCAAGTGGGTTGGCACGCTGCCAGCTTGCCAATAGCACCGAGAATGCCTGGCGGGGCTGATTAACAGGCCAATAGAGTTGTGGCGCCAGGTAATCGACCCAGCCTTGTGCCAGCCAAAGCTCAGCATCGGCATATAACTGGTCGTATTGGCTGAAACCAACAATACCGTTAGGGCGCAGGTCCGGACGGCCTATGCCAAATGGGCTGATGCCAAACTTTACCCAGGGCTTTTCTTTGCGTACCAGATGATGGGTAGCTTCGACGAGCCGGTTCACATTATCGCGACGCCAATCTGCCCGGCTCAGCTTTCCGCCGCTTGCTTGATAGCGGCTCCAGGTGGCCTGGTCGGGAAAGTCTTGCACCGCGCCTCGCTTACCAGCTTTTCCGGCAGCAGGAATCGGATAAGGATAGAAATAGTCATCTATCTGAATGCCATCGATATCGTAACGGCGTAACACATCTGCCATGACGGCCAATGCACGTTCAGATGCCGCCGGCTCGCCTGGGTCCAGCCAAAGGTAATCGCCATATTGCCGTACCCACCCGGCTTGGTTACGTACGACGTGCTGATCTGAAAGCGGCATGTTGATTTGCCGGTGCCATGCCCGGTAAGGGTTGAACCAGGCATGCAGCTCCAGGCTCCGTGCATGTGCCTCACTAATCCAGAAAGTGAGCGGGTCGTATTCCGGCTGGGGTGGTTGGCCTTGCTTGCCAGTCAGATATGCCGACCAGGGTTCCAACGCCGAGGGATAGATAGCATCAGCCGTCGGCCGTACCTGCAGGACGATAGCGTTCAGATTCAGTGCCACTGCCCGGTCGAGAATAGTGCGGACTTCCGCCTGCTGTTGGTTGCTGGGCAGGCCAGGCCGGCTGGGCCAGTCGAGATTGGCGACAGTTGCTACCCAAGCTGCACGGAATTCCTGTCGAACTTGTGGTAAAGCCGGCTGGGCTGGCGCTGTGGCTGTGGTAACAGGAAGGCGTTTGCTGTCGAGTTCCTGTACTGCAGCGGGTGCGACAGCTTTGGCGGGGCTCGACACATTGCCGCAACCAGATTGCATTACCAGCAGGAAACCAATTAGGCCGGCCGCAAAACTTCGGCTAAGGGGAAACATGAACACTCGTTTATAGATAATGGCAGCCAGCGTGGAGCATAACGTAAGCTTGTCCATATGGCTTACTGAGCGATGACAGCATGACTTTGTGAAGCCGGGACCCGCGCCACGATCTGAGTGTGCAGCCATGGTCGGGGCTTATGCGCTGCTCTTGGCTCTGTTGATAACGATTCGAGGCAGATCGTGGAGCATGACTACTAAGAACCTGTTCAAAATCTGTCGCGAGCGGCTGTCAGCGGAGTGCAGAGCAGCGCAGAAACCGGCATGTACTTGGGTACATGAGGCTTTCGAGCAGCACATAAGCCCCGATCACAGCTGCGCAGTAAGATCGTGAACAGGTTCTAAGAAGCTTGTTTAAAGTCTCGCGAGCTAAAGCAAGACAAGGCGAAAACGCCCGAGGAAGCGGAGTTTACAAAGCGTAAATGAGCATTCCGAGGGTGTTTTCAACATCGAATCGCTGACGCGCAGAAAACTTTGAACCGGTTCTAAGGCGTTGCTGGCAGCAGTACCTTCTCCAAGCGATTTGGAAAGTACTTTTCAATGAGCGCTAGTGCAGTGGCAGTTGTCGCAGCTGTGGCATGACCAGTGACCTCCCACGGGCGGAAATGCATCTGGAAAGCGCGGATATAGTTTTCCGCATCTCCGTTGGTCAATCCATTTTCCGGCACGCCATAACCGTATGCCTTCAATGCACGTAGCAATAAGGCGCTGTCGTCGGGTTTGCCCTGCAGGGCACGGTAATGTTTGAGGACAGTGTCGTTCTCATACCACGCGCCCACACCATTACTTGCCAACCACTGCCAAGGGAACCTGGGACCAGGATCGACTTTTCTCTGTGGTGCGATGTCGCTATGGCCAATGACACGGGTAGGTGTGATATCTGGATAGCGTGAGAGGATGTCGCGGCTCAGCTTGAGCAATAATTGAAGCTGGGCGGGCGAGAAATCCGGATAGGTACACAAAGGGGCGGCATTCTCCACGGGCACGCAGCCGGCCTGGTTGACGTTTTCGATGCCGATCGACTGATCGTTCAAGTTCTGCCGGTCTTCCCAACGGGATATCCCTGCATGCCAGGCGCGCTGGCTTTCGGGCACCAGCCGGTAGGCCAGCAGTGTTGGGTTCTTATAGCTGAGGTCGCCCTCCTCCGGTAGCAGGTAGTGCGCACTGACGTCTCTGCCGTCGACACTGGGTTCGCTTAATGCATGCAATGAATAGGCGAAATCTCGCGCGGTGTAATGCATGACCAGAAATCGCACCCGCTCATTGGCGTTGGCTGATGGTTGCACCACCAGCTGGTCGGGGGCCAGATAGGTCGGTGTACTGGCACAGGCGGCCAATAGAAGAGGGGCGAGTAGAAGGGCATGCCGTTTCATTAGTCTGGGTCACCTTTATTAGGGAGAAACTTGTTCAAGATTTGTCATCAGCCCCTGATCACAGCTGCGCAGTAATATCGTGAACAGGTTCTCAGCGCTTTTTTCATAGTATGGAAGGGGGCATCCTTACCACTATCGGGGATAGCCGTAAGGCTTGCCTGCGGTGGGTGAGCGCAAGAACCTGTTTAAGATCAGTCACGAGCAGCTGGCAGCAGGGTGCAGAGCAGCACATAAGCCCTGATCGCCGCTGCGCAAGATCGTGAACAGGTTCTAAAGGTGGGATTGTCTTAAAGGGCAAGGGTTCCGTTGAATTGAGGAAACACATACCGGTTTGGCAATCTATTGACCAAGCCACAGCAAGCGACATGATTTAAGCTGAACGCTTACTCACACTGCCTCCTAGCCATGACCTCTCATCGCACCCTGCTTGGCGCGGGTTTGCTGCTTTCGGTGTTTCTGGTGTTATCTGGAATCCAGCCATTCGAGCGGTCCACCTGGCTTATGGAGGTGGCGCCGGTAATCATCGCGTTGCCGTTACTGGCGGCCACTTATAAGCGTTTTCCTTTGACGCCGCTTTTGTACACGCTTGTTTTTGCCCATGCGCTCATCCTGATTGTGGGTGGTATCTATACCTATGCACGTGTGCCACTGGGTTTTTGGGTGCAGGACTGGTTATCGTTGTCACGCAATCCTTACGACAAACTCGGGCATTTCGCACAGGGGTTGATTCCTGCCTTGCTGGCGCGGGAAGTATTGCTGCGTGGTGGACATGTTTCAGGGCGGAAGATGGCAGGTTTTCTGGCGGTTTGTGTCGCTATGGCAGTCAGTGCCTGGTATGAACTGGTGGAGTGGGCCGCCGCACTGATGATGGGGCAAGGAGCCGAGGAATTCCTGGGAACCCAGGGAGATATATGGGATACCCAGTCGGACATGTTCTGCGCTTGGCTGGGGAGCTTGGTGAGCTGCATCTTATTGGCCGGTTGGCACGATCGGCAGATGAGTAGAATGCCTTCCCGCGTTGAGCAGCCATAAGCTCTGATCGCGGCTGCACAGTAAGATATTGGACAGATTACTGCCTCACATACAACAGTACATCCTGATTTTGCACGTTGTTTTCCTTGTTAGGGTACCCTCGCTGCCGCTTATGAACAGGTGGCTTATTGGCCATAGCCCTGTCTCGTAAATTGGCAACGCGCCTTGTAACTCTTGGGCTTCATCGTTGCCTAATCTCCTTCATTACTTTCTTGGGTATCTAAGAATGTCTCGAACACATTTGCTGTCCTTGTCGGTTCTTTCTATCTCACTACTGTTGGCTGCATGCGCTGGCGATAAAGGCTCAGTAGTCACTTCGCCTTCCACCAACAGGGTGGAGGTCAAGATGCTGGCCATCAATGATTTCCATGGGAATCTGAAACCGGGCGGTACGTTGACGTTGCCTGACCCGGCAGACCCGAGCAAAACTGTGAAGGTGAATGCTGGTGGCGCTGAGTACCTGGCAACCTGGTTGAAAACGCTCAAGGCCAAGAACCCGAATAATGTGGTGGTTGCAGCTGGTGACCTGATCGGTGCAAGCCCTTTATTGTCGGCGCTTTTCCATGATGAGCCCACTATCGAAGCGATGAACGAGATGGGCCTCGAATTCAACGCGGTTGGTAACCATGAGTTCGACGAAGGAGCTGAAGAGCTGCTGCGGATGCAAAACGGTGGTTGTCATCCTGTTGATGGCTGCGTGGGCAAGAATAGTTTTGGGGGCGCCAAGTTCAAGTATCTTGCCGCGAACGTGGTCAATGAAAAAACAGGCAAGACCTTATTCCCGGCTTATCTGGTCAAGGAATTCCAGGGCATCAAAGTGGCCTTCATCGGCATGACATTGAAAGGAACGCCGGGAGTGGTGACGCCAGCGGGTGTGGCGGGGCTCAAGTTTCGGGATGAAGCAGAAACGGTGAACCAGCTGGTACCAGAACTGAAGGCGCAGGGCATCAATGCCATCGTGGTGCTGGTGCATGAAGGTGGAGCACAGACTGGTGGGCTGAGTGAATGCAAAGGGATGTCGGGTGCGATTGTCGATATCACCAAGAATCTGGACCCGGCGGTGGACATGGTTGTCAGCGGTCATACGCACCAAGCCTATAACTGCGAAATCAATGGCAAGCTGGTCACCAGTGCCAACCAGTATGGCCGAGTAGTTTCGGAGATCGACTTCACATTGGACCCGTTAACGCGCGATGTGGTGAAGCGTACTGCCACGAATATCCCGGTGACTAACGATGTTGCGAAGGACAGTGTGTTGACATCGTTGATTGAACGGTACGACGCACTGGTAAAACCTTTGGAAAACCGTGTGGCTGGTCAGCTTACGGGTGGGTTGTTCAAAGCTGCCAACGCAAGTGGTGAAGCAACATTGGGAAATATGATTGCCGACGCGCAATTGGCTGCTACCAGTGGCTCAGCATTTGGCAATGCCACGATCGCATTCCTGAATCCGGGCGGTGCACGTACCGATCTAGTACCGGATGCATCGGGCAGCGTCACCTATGGTCAGCTTTTCACTGTTCAGCCCTTCGGCAACAGCTTGGTGACGATGACGCTGACTGGCGCACAGGTCAAAGAGCTACTTGAGCAGCAGTTTGTTGGTTACACCAATAATCAGCCAATCGATCGTGTCCTGCATCCTTCGCAAGGCTTCAGTTATCGCTGGGACAGCACCAAGCCTGCCGGGCAACGTGTTGATACAGCCAGCATCAAACTGAATGGCGTGGTGCTGGATCTGCAAGCAAATTACCGGGTGACGGTGAACAACTTCATGGCGACAGGTGGGGATGGCTTTACCGTACTGAATCTGGGTACCGACCGGTTGGGTGGCGCACAGGACATCGATGCATTGGAGAAGTACGTCAAAGCCAACTCGCCCTTGGCGGTACCTGCATTGGGCAGGGTGGTGAAAACGCAATAAGCGCTGGCTGCTGTATTCCACGCCTGACTAAAAACACAGTGGCCCGCTTTACGTAAAGCGGGCCACTGTGTTTTGGGAGTCGATTTACTTAAAGCTGGAAACCACTCTCTTGTATTCGGGTGATTCTCGTACCGAGGCAACGGCATCCCAGATCTCGTTGGAGAACTCCGTATATTTGCCGTAGAACTGCTTCGACAGCATCAGGAAGTAAGGCTTCTCCACAAGCGGTGGGCTTATCTTCTCGACTTTACCGCTGAACTCGGCCTGGGCGATGGAGTTATCGCCTTCCTGGGTTTGCAGGGCGACCACTTGCAGCCGGCCTGCCATGAGTTTGCGCAGGTTGTCGTCGGCGCCACGCGTACCATCGTCTACCCGTACTCCCATTGTTTTTAGCTGGTCGATAATCGAATAACCCTGCTGTGCCCCAACCGCACTTGTCAGATTGCTGATGGTCTTGCCGTCGTAGCTGATATTGCTACCTTTGAGCTTATACAGCGAATAGCCGCTCATCATCAGGTACTTGGCCATATCGGGTTTGTCGCTGGCGCCTGGATAAAACCCCATGGCGAGCCGGTCCTGCTTGAAGCTGGAAGAGAATGCACCATCCATGGTGCCCTGGCGCATATCGTCCAGACAGCGGGCCCACGGTACCAGTACGATCTCGACCTTGACGCCGACCTTTTGCCCTACCTGCTTCAGATGGATGATATTCAACCCGTCCCGGCCATTGACTACCCAGGGGAACGCTTCGACGTTGTCTGTACACAACTTGATTGTGGCGGGCTTATCAGCAGCTTGTGCTGTAAGCCCGGTAAGGGCAAGAAGTGTCAGTAACAATGTGGTCTTTCGCATTGCGTCACCCTCAGAATTAGATATTAGAACGATCTTACTGCGCAGCTGTGATCAAGGTTTATGTGCTGCTCGAAACCCTCATGCATCTAAGTACATTCCGGTTTCTGTGCTGCTCTGCACCCTGCTGACAGCTGCTCGCGACAGATCTGATAAACAGATTCTTAGCATTGCACCATGCTCAAAATGAGACTTTGAATAGGTTCTCAGCCGCCTAGATGTTTGCTCATCAGGGCTTTCACATCGATTTTCTTCAGGCCTTCGTTGAAGATATTCGCCACACGTTGCCCTTCAGCATCTTTCTTGAAGCAGATGAACAGCTTTTTGTCTTCCAGTACCTTGGCGTTCATGCCCAGTTTGCCCACGTAGGGTTTGAGCGCCGGGTCGGTTTTCATCAGATAGTTGAAGACGTTGCTGTCCACCACAGCAACGTCCAGCCGGCCGCCAGCCAGCTTGAGCAGGTTTTTGCCGTCATCGATAGCGACATCCACCTTCTGTTGTTTGGAAGCGACCCTGGCATCGAATTCGGCCGTATTGACATAGTCCTGGACCACGCCGACCTTCTTGTTCGACAAGTCGGCAATATTGCTCCAGGAGAATGGCGCATCAACACGTTGAGCTAAGCCCAAGGGGCCGGTGCCCATAGGTTCTGACAAGGTGAAGTCCTTGCGTACATCTGCAGAGTCGTATTCTGGGAAATAGCCGGCGTGGGTCGGACTCGACTTGCCCAATTGCACTGCACGGCTCCAGGGATAGAACTCCACTTTCAGCTCATAACCCATCGCCTTGAACGCAGCTTTGGCCACAGCGACGCTGGCACCTTGTTCGGTTAACTTTGCGCCGGTGTAAGGTGGCCACTCCAATGAAGCGAGGGTGATCGTCTTGTTATCAGCTGATGCTGTGGTCAGTAGACCGCTGCCAAGAATCGCAAACAGAACCTGTATGACCTTGCGACGATCCATGTACTTTTCTCCCGCTCTTTATTTGAGCGTGCTATGCAATGGTTGCTGGATGCCGCTATCCGAAAGTCTCGCGCGCGAGAAGGTGGCTATGAAGACTTTGAGCGGTGAAAGCCAATTCATCAGACCTTGAACTGCTCGACGGAAATTTGCAGCCGTACGGCAAGCCGGGCGACTTCTTCGCTGGCGACGGAGGTTTCGAGCGCACCGCTGGCGGCTTCCGCAACCACTTTCTGTATGGCACGAATACTTTCGGTGACGTTGGCAACCACTTCGTCCTGCTGACTCGAAGCCGTGGCGATTTCCTCGTTCAATTCGGCAATCTTGCGTGCCGATTCAGCCAGGTGCTGGATATTCAAACCGGCATCGCGGGCGCGTTGCAGACCTAACGCAGCCTTTTCTTTGCTGCTTTTCATTACGGCAACTGCTTGGTGGGTGCCTTCTTGCAGCTCGGCGATGACTTTTTGGATTTCAGTTGTGGAGTCGTGCGTACGGTTGGCGAGAGTGCGAACTTCATCTGCCACAACGGCAAACCCCCGGCCGGCCTCCCCGGCTCGGGCGGCTTCGATGGCAGCATTCAAGGCAAGTAGATTGGTTTGTTTGGCAATCTCGTTAATCACCATCAAAACAGAGCCGATTTTTTGGCTGTTGGTGGCCAGATGTGCGATTACCTGAGCGGCATTGTCCACTTCAGCGGTGGCTTCACCAATAGTCTGGATGGCGTCGTTTACAACGTTCTGGCCTTTTTCGGCTTCGATATCTGCATAGTTGGCCGCTTCAGAAGCGGCACCGGTATTGACAGTAATCTCATGGACCTTGAGGCCCAATTCGCCTGCGGCAGCAACAACGGCTTCGCTTTCCTTTTGCTGTAGCTGAATACCGGCGCTGCTTTGTTCCATGATGCGGCTGGTTTGCTCGGCGGCAGCCGCCAGCTGCGGTGCGGTATCGGATACCTGGCGCATGATGCCCTGCAATCGCTCCACAAAAACGTTGAACGATTGGGACACGTCGGCAAATTCATCCTGCCCGACAATGCGCAGCCGACGCGTCAGGTCAGCTGAGCCGGTGGAGATTTCCTTGAGTGCATTATTAAGTCGCCGGAGCGGCTTGAGCACCACTGAAGTAAGGCTGAACGCTAGCGCGATGGTAAGCACCAGATCAACAATGATGATTTGTATCACCAATGTCCATACGCTTTGCCGTAATGCGGCATCAACGGAATCGTGGCGGACATAGATCTGGGCTTTGGCGACAACTTTTTTCTGCCCATTATCGTCGAATTTCAATTCCACTTCGCGCAATACGCCGCCGATTTCTGCTTTGGCATCGGCTGGCACCACTTTGCCTTCCGGACCACGCATCAACCCCAGTAGATGATCTTTACCATTATTCAGGCGGATGCCGCTGAAAGTGGGCGACACCATTTCCGCTTCCAATACTTGGCCTATCTGGGTTTTGTCGAAATTCCAGATGGCAGCAGGCAAACTGAGTTGCAACCGTGTGGCCAGTGAATCAGTCTGCTCCGATAAGCTACTTTCCAATTGCGACTTGGTGGCAAAGTAGTTGTACGCGCCAAGTCCACCCATTACCAGGGAAACAATAAGCACGAATAGGATATTGAGTCGCCCGCTGATGCTTCGGGTAAATTTCATTGTCGGCACCTATCTATAGCTTGATTCCATGGAATCGACTGCACTTCGTACATGAGTGCGTGGGTGTCTATTAAGCAGTCTTAAGCCACCTCATCATTTCTGAGCTTAGTCGGCAATGCTAAAAAACCAAATTCCAGAATAAACAAAGGCCAGATTGTTCTGGCCTTTGTTACGAATGGTAAGTCAGGTCATTCTTTGTGGTAGACCTTGGCACCGCGTTTCACGAATTCAATCGACTTCGCCGCCATACCTGCTTGCAATGCATCTTCTGTTGCAATGCCCTGCTTTTCGGCGAAGTCCCGTACATCCTGGGTGATCTTCATCGAACAGAAGTGCGGGCCGCACATGGAGCAGAAATGGGCAACCTTTGCTCCCTGCTGAGGCAGGGTTTCGTCGTGGTACTCGCGAGCACGGTCTGGGTCCAGGCCCAGATTGAACTGATCTTCCCAGCGGAATTCAAAACGCGCCTTTGATAGGGCGTTGTCACGGATCTGCGCACCAGGGTGGCCTTTTGCCAAGTCGGCAGCATGGGCGGCGATTTTGTAGGCCATGATGCCTTCTTTCACGTCGTCCTTGTTTGGTAAGCCCAGGTGTTCCTTTGGCGTTACGTAGCAGAGCATGGCGGTGCCGTACCAGCCGATCTGTGCAGCGCCGATGGCAGAGGTGATATGGTCGTAACCAGGTGCGATGTCCGTAGTCAGCGGCCCAAGGGTGTAGAACGGGGCTTCGTCACACCAGTCGAGCTGCAATTCCATGTTTTCTTTGATCAACTGCATCGGCACATGGCCGGGGCCTTCAATCATGGTTTGCACGTCGTGTTTCCAAGCCAGCTGAGTCAATTCCCCCAGTGTCTGCAATTCGCCCAGTTGCGCTTCGTCGTTTGCGTCCCAGCCGCTACCTGGACGTAGCCCATCGCCAAGCGAAAAGCTGACGTCGTAGGCTTTCATGATGTCGCAGATTTCCTCAAAGTGGGTGTAAAGGAAATTCTCCTTATGGTGAGCCAAGCACCACTTGGCCATGATGGAGCCACCGCGTGACACGATGCCGGTCATCCGCTTGGCTGTCATCGGCACATAGCGCAGCAGTACGCCCGCATGGATGGTGAAGTAGTCCACACCTTGCTCGGCTTGTTCGATCAGCGTATCGCGGAACATCTCCCAGGTCAGTTCCTCCGCCTTGCCATCGACTTTTTCCAATGCCTGGTAGATAGGCACCGTACCGATAGGTACCGGGGAGTTACGCAGAATCCACTCGCGCGTCTCATGGATATGCTTACCGGTACTGAGGTCCATGATGGTGTCGGCACCCCAGCGTGTCCCCCAGGTCATCTTCTCGACCTCTTCCTCGATGCTGGAGGTAACGGCCGAATTACCGATATTGCCGTTGATCTTCACCATGAAGTTGCGACCGATGATCATCGGCTCGCTTTCCGGGTGATTGATGTTGGCTGGGATGATGGCGCGGCCACGGGCGACCTCCTGGCGTACAAACTCGGGGGTGATTTCCTGCGGAATGACTGCACCGAAACTTTGGCCAGGATGTTGGCGGGTCAGCAGCGCCACCATACGGTCTGCCAATTTGCCGCCGGCGGTGCGTAATGACTCGATGTATTCCTTGCGCTTGAGATCCTCACGGATGGCGATGAACTCCATTTCCGGTGTAATGATGCCACGGCGGGCATAATGCATCTGGCTGACATTGGCCCCTGCCTTGGCCCGCAGCGGCTTGCGGGTCAGCTCAAAACGCAGGCTGTCTAGCGACTTGTCTGCTTCGCGGGCACGACCATAGTCACTGCTCATCCCTGCCAGCTGTTCGGTATCGCGGCGCTCAGCAATCCATTGTGCTCGTAGCGGCGTCAGACCCTTGCGTATATCGATTTTCACATTCGGGTCGGTATAAGGGCCGGAAGTGTCGTAAACATAAATAGGCGGATTCTTCTCGCCGCCAAAACTGGTAGGTGTATCGGTTTGGCTGATTTCTCGCATCGGGACGCGAATATCGGGTCGGCTTCCCTCAACATAGATTTTTTGTGAGGCAGGGAAAGGCTGGACGGAGGCGTTATCGACCAGGGCGGTTTGCGAGAGGATTTTTTGCGGCGCGTTCATCGTATATTTCCTGTGAACGGCGCAGGGCATGCGAGGGACGGCAACGCGTATGCAATAGCCGTATGACGCTTCCCTACGCCGGTGTTAACCGGGTCAGGTGCAGAGGGTATTTCTCATCCAGGCGGGTTGGGCCGCCTAGAACCCCTAGCGTCTTGAGCAAGCGATGGGCTTGCCGAAGTGCTGTGAAGCTAAGACAAGTATGAAATAATTACAAGAATTGATTGCCGACGCCGCCTAACAGAGCGGCGATTTCGTCTGGAAAGGAAGCCCCATGGATTGGGAACAAGCCCGTTTCAATATGGTTGAGCAGCAGATTCGTCCTTGGGACGTGCTGGACATGACCGTACTCGCGCTATTGTCGGAAGTGAAGCGTGAGAATTTCGTCCCTGCCGCTCGCCGCGAGATGGCTTTGGTCGATATGGAGATTCCGCTGTCTGCTGGCGCGAAAATGTGGTGCCCGAAGCTGGAAGCCCGGGTAGCGCAGGAAGTGGCACTGAAAGGCACAGAGCGCGTATTGGAGATAGGTACGGGTTCTGGCTATCTGGCAGCGTTGTTGAGCAAGCTGTCCAAGCAGGTCTACTCGGTGGAAATCGATGCTGCACTGGCCGACCAGGCACGCAGTAACCTGGACGCAGCAGACATCAAGAATGTGACTGTCGATGTCGGCGACGCAGCCAAAGGCTGGAGCAAATACGCCCCCTACGACGTGATTATCGCGACAGGGTCTTATCCAACTGTGCCGGAATTCCTGTTTGAGCAACTGGCCGAAGGTGGTCGTTTGTTTGCCATTGTGGGCGATGAGCCGGCAATGACCGCCAGCGTATTTACCAAGGTTGCTGGCTCGGTCAAGCAAGAAAAACTGTTTGAGACGGTTATTGTTCCGTTGGTCAATGCGCCGCAACCTGTAAGGTTCGCGTTCTGATTTGATACTTGACTGTATCGGTCATGAAAAAGCCCGGCACATTGTCGGGCTTTTTCGTTTGGTTGAAGTAGCTATTAGCAGGGCGAGGTGCAGCGCATGAGCGCTTCAGGCTTCAGTAGTAATTGGGCTCACCTTCCGGCCTGGTCTTGAAACGCTTGTGTAGCCAAAAGTATTGTTCGGGATGTTGCAGTATCTGTGATTCGATCACGGCATTCATCCGCTCGGCATCCTGTTGCACATCGTCGCTTGGGAAGTTCGCCAATGGCGGCTCAATTACCAGGGTGTAGCCATTCTGCTCTCGGCGTGGGTAGCAAGGCAGCACTTGCGCGCCCGATGCTTTTGCCAATCTTGATAGGCCGGTAATGGTAGCGGCGGGCACACCAAAGAAAGGGGCGAATACCGAGTCCCGAGGCCCAAAATCCTGGTCCGGCAGGTAGTAGAAGCGGTAGCCTTGCTTTAATGCCTTTAGCGCTGGCCGAATACCAGCCTGGCGGGAGAGGACGATACCTGTGTCAAACCGCAGGCGCTTTTGTTCGACATAGGCATCAAGCCCGGCATCTTTCTGCTTGGAGTAAATGCTGACCACAGGTACTTCCAGCGAGACCCGCAAGCCTGCCATATCCAGCCCGGTGAAGTGCGGCATCATCAGGATGACCGGTCGACCTTCTAACGCCTGCAGATGTTGCATGCCCTCGATACGTACCAGCTGCTCCAACTCTTCACGCGAAGAAAACCAGCAGTAGCCATATTCAAGCAACATACGCGATAAGGCGACGAAGTGGTTCTGTAAGGCGCGTTGTCGTTCGACGACCGGCATATTCGGAAAGCACAACCCAAGGTTGATTTCACCTACCCGTCTGCGTGATCTGGCTACGCGGTATAAGAGCCAACCGACGGCATATCCAAGCCCTGTAATGGCGCGAAATGGCAGCCAATGCAGCAGCCACATCAAACCTCCGACTAGCTGGCTCATATTTGTGCCTCGTCAGGCAGGGGAGCTCCTGCGGGATGCTTGTACCGGTTGTAACTCCATAGGTATTGCGTTGGCGCCATCTTGATTAACGATTCAATGTTCTGATTCAGCAGGCAGGCATCCGCGAGACGGTCGCCACTAAAAGCGCCTTGCATGGGTTGGATATGGACTTTGAAGCCGCGTCCCCAGCTGAGGCGTTCGGCAAAGAAAAACAGCACGACAGCGTCGGTAGCATGGGCGAGCCGTGGTAACAGGCTCATCGTATAGGCGGGTTTGCCGAAGAAAGGCGCCCAAATACCTTCTCCACCACTGGGGGCTTGGTCGGGCAGAATGATGGTAGCTTCGCCTGATTTGAGTGCTCTCATCAAAATTCGTACACCCGCAGCGGTAGCGGGGGCAGTACGGCCGTTATCACGCGCCCTGCCCGCTTGCATGATGGGTTCGAGCCAGGCTAATTTAGGTGGCCGATACATGGCGGTTAGCGGATAAGGCAGTCGCGTGCTGACATAGCGTCCTGCAATGTCAAATCCGCCCAGATGCGGGGTTACGAAGATGATCGGGCGTTTTTCCGCCAGTGCGGCTTCGGCATGTTGCCAACCTTCGCAATGGCGCACCAATCGGCTGACTGCATGAACGGGACGTGTCCACGCTGCCAACAGCTCTAATGCACCCATGCCATTCTGGGCGATGCTGTTTCTTAACAAGTGGTTATAATTGCTCGAATAGGCTTGGCGCAAATTGTCGCGGAACCGAGTACGGTAGCCACGGTCGAGTAACCAAGCCAGCCAGCCAGCCAGTGCGCCAATGGCGTGCAGCAATAGCAGGGGTAAGGCCGAAATACATCGCAGTAGTAATGTCGACATCCAGATCACAATTCATTCAAACCTGCTTATTTTAGCTGGTTTGACCACCCCGCCGCCTATCCTGCGGTACAGCGACAAGAGGAAAAATCCATGCGCGAGTTCCTGTTCTCTTCCGAATCGGTTTCGGAAGGCCATCCAGACAAGGTTGCCGACCAGATTTCGGACGCCATTCTTGACGCCGTCCTGGCTCAGGACAAATATGCCCGGGTAGCGGCAGAGACCCTGGTCAATACGGGCTTATGTGTGTTGGCCGGTGAGATCACTACGCATGCCAACGTGGATTACATCCAGGTTGCGCGGGAAACCATCAAGCGTATCGGTTACGATAGCTCGGAGTTAGGTTTCGATTACAAAGGTTGTGCGGTGTTGGTCGGCTACGACAAGCAGTCTCCGGACATTGCACAAGGTGTCAACGAAGGTCAGGGTATGGACCTTGACCAGGGAGCGGGTGATCAGGGCCTGATGTTCGGTTATGCCTGTGATGAAACCCCTACTCTGATGCCTGCCGCGATCTATCTCTCGCACCGCTTGGTACAGCGCCAATCGGAACTTCGTAAGGATGGCCGCCTGCCGTGGTTACGTCCTGACGCGAAGAGCCAGGTTACCCTTCGTTACGATGCAGATACTGGCCGACCCATCAGCATCGATACCATCGTGCTGTCCACACAGCATCATCCTGAAATTGCCCACAAAATCCTTGAAGAGGCGGTGATTGAAGATATCGTCAAGCCAGTCCTGCCGCCTGACCTGATCAAGGGTGACATCAAGTATTTCATCAACCCGACAGGCCGATTTGTGATTGGCGGACCACAGGGGGATTGTGGTTTGACCGGCCGTAAGATCATCGTCGATACCTACGGTGGTGCAGCGCCACATGGTGGCGGTGCTTTTTCGGGCAAGGACCCCAGTAAGGTTGACCGTTCAGCTGCCTATATGGGGCGCTACATCGCCAAGAACATCGTCGCAGCGGGCATTGCACGTCAGTGTCAGGTGCAGGTGGCGTACGCCATCGGTGTCGCCAAACCGGTGTCTATCATGGTGGATACCTGGGACACGGGCAAAATCAGCAACGAAGAGATCGTTAAGCTGATCGAACGCCATTTCGACTTGCGTCCAAAAG
Source organism: Chitinimonas violaceus (assembly GCF_052601015.1). Classification (NCBI taxonomy): domain Bacteria; kingdom Pseudomonadati; phylum Pseudomonadota; class Betaproteobacteria; order Neisseriales; family Chitinibacteraceae; genus Chitinimonas; species Chitinimonas violaceus. The sequence continues at coordinate 44,394 of NZ_JBQXDJ010000001.1, forward strand.
GCATCGTTCAATCACTCAACCTGTTGCGCCCGATCTATAGCAAGACGGCTGCTTATGGTCACTTTGGTCGTGAAGAGCCGGAATTCAGCTGGGAGGCGACGGATAAGGCAGAGGCATTGCGAGCTGACGCTGGTCTGTGACCGTGGTGAGATTGAATGAAGTACCAGATAGTCCCCACTAATCAGACTTGGCAGGGATGTCTAATCTTAATTTAGTTAGTGGAACCGAACGATCTGTCACGAGCAGCCGTCTGCAGGGCGCAGAGCAGCACAGAAACCGGAATGTACTTGTGTGCATGAGGATTTCGAGCAGCACATAAGCCCTGATCACGGTTGCGCAGTAAGATCTGCTCCGTTATTACCGGGGAGCGCTGCGAGGTCTTGTGACCCCAGGCCCGGTGTCCTAAAACTGCGCTCACCTGACCAACCCCGTGCCGGGCACGGGATGCACAACAGGTGAGAACCGCATCCCGCTTTACCCGGCCACTTTGTTCAAAGGATGAACACCGTGGCTGATACCAAAGACTATGTCATTGCCGATCTCTCCCTGGCCGATTGGGGCCGTAAGGAGATCAAGATCGCCGAAACCGAAATGCCTGGGCTGATGGCGATCCGTGAGGAGTTCGCTGCTACCCAACCCCTTAAGGGCGCGCGCATCACGGGTTCACTGCATATGACCATTCAAACCGCCGTACTGATCGAAACCCTGCAGGCTTTGGGTGCACAGGTTCGCTGGGCTTCGTGCAATATTTTCTCAACCCAGGACCATGCTGCGGCTGCGATTGCTGCGACCGGAACACCCGTATTCGCTGTGAAAGGCGAGTCGCTGGCTGATTATTGGGAATATACCCACCGTATTTTCGAGTGGACCGACGGTGGTTACTCGAACATGATTCTTGATGATGGCGGTGATGCAACTGTGTTGCTGCATCTAGGTGCGCGTGCTGAAAAGGATGAGACCGTACTGAGCAAGCCTGGCAGCGAGGAGGAGACTGTCCTGTACGCAGCCATCCGCACTAAGCTCAAGACCGATCCCAATTGGTACTCCACCCGCTTGAGCAAGATCCAAGGCGTGACTGAGGAAACCACCACCGGTGTGCACCGTTTGTACCAGATGCATCAGCGTGGCGAACTCAAGTTCCCAGCTATCAATGTCAACGATTCGGTAACCAAGTCCAAATTCGACAATCTGTACGGCTGCCGTGAATCGTTGGTTGATGGCATCAAGCGTGCTACCGACGTGATGGTGGCTGGCAAAGTGGCCGTAGTTTGTGGTTACGGTGACGTAGGTAAGGGCTCAGCCCAGGCTCTGCGTGCTTTGTCTGCCCAGGTTTGGGTGACCGAAGTCGACCCGATCTGCGCTTTGCAGGCAGCGATGGAAGGTTACCGTGTGGTGACCATGGATTACGCAGCTGACAAAGCCGACATTTTTGTCACTGCCACTGGTAACTACCACATCATTACGCATGACCATCTGGCCCGTATGAAGGATCAGGCCATCGTCTGTAATATCGGCCATTTTGATAATGAAATCGAAGTTGCTGCGCTGGAAAAATACAAATGGGAAGAGATCAAACCTCAAGTTGACCATGTGATCTTCCCGGATGGCAAGCGCATCATTCTGTTGGCCAAGGGGCGTTTGGTGAATCTGGGCTGCGCTACGGGGCACCCTAGCTATGTGATGTCTTCCAGTTTTGCGAACCAAACTATCGCGCAGATCGAGTTGTTTACCCGCAATAGTGATTATCCGGTTGGTGTTTACACCTTGCCCAAGCATCTGGATGAGAAGGTGGCCCGTCTGCAGCTGAAGAAGCTGAATGTACAGCTGACAGAGCTGACTGATGCACAGGCAGCATATATCGGTGTGAAGAAGGAAGGCCCTTACAAGGCCGACCACTATCGTTATTGAGATCCAATTTGGGTCTTGCCAGCCTGAACTGACGTAGCAAAAAACGCCCCGCTTATCGGGGCGTTTTGCTTTCGGACGAGCGCAGATCACAGCAATTAAGGATTTCAGCGTTGGAGACGGCAGACACTCTCCTGGGGGAGGCTATGATTAGAGAACTAGTTCACATATTTTATGTGGACTAAGAGCCGGTTTACGATCTACCACGAGTAGCCGTCAATGGAATGGCGTACAGCAAATGCATGAACAGGTCCTATGGGACAGCCCGCTACGCAAACGAATGAAAGCAGCATTACCTGATGAAATGACGTGGTTTAGCCGCTAAAGCCTGTTCACGCTCAACCGTGGACAAGTGTTTGAACGCAATTCTGTAAAACTTACCGTAGCAGCCATTTTGGATGCCTTGGTGGACTGTCGCCTTCGCATTTGCACCAAAACTACTGGTGACAAAGTCGGCTTGCTAGATGATTTGAAGAGGCCCGCGTTGTGAACGTGCGTATTGCCGAGTTGAAAGCCGCCATCGCTACGCTCGATGCGAATCGGCACGTATTGGGTGATGCTGCAGTTGATCTTGCCTTGGCTCCTTTGCGGGATCAGCTGGCGGTGTTGCAGCTCAATCTCAACGAACAACAGCTCAGGCAACTGACTGTGTTGTTTCTCGATGTGGTCGGTTCGACTGCGCTAAGCCAGCATCTTGATCCTGAAGACATTAATACGGTGATGGACGGGGCGCTGGCCCGCTTCACAAGCCTGGTTATTCAGTATCACGGCCGGGTGTTGCAGTACGCCGGGGATAGTCTACTGGCGGTATTTGGCCTAGAGGTCAGTGAACAGGCGCCGGAGATGGCAGTAAAGGCGGGTTTGGCTTTGCTGGAAGAAGGCAGGTATCAGGCAGCACGGGTGTTGGCGGAATTCGGCCGGACCGGCTTTAACGTGCGGGTTGGTATTCACACCGGAAGCGTGTTGCTGGGCGGTGGTGTTGATGGTGAAAACAGTATTCGTGGTCTGGCGGTGAACATTGCCGCCCGTATGGAACAGACTGCCCCTGCTGGTGGGTTGCGGATCAGCCGGGAAACGTACCGGCATGTACGTGGATTGTTCACCGTGGAAGTGCAGGAACCCATGCAGGTGAAGGGGTGCGATGAACCACTGGTCAGTTACCTTGTGAGCGGTACTTCAGCGGTCCAGAGTCAGCCCTCTCGTGGTGTGGAAGGATTGCAGGTTCCATTGATCGGGCGCGAACGGGAAATGCGCCAGTTGCAGTGTGCGTTCACGGCGTTCTGTGTGGAACGGGTGCCCAATTTACGTCTGCTGAGCATCATTGGTGAAGCCGGTATGGGAAAGAGCCGGCTATTAGCTGAGTTCCGTTATTGGCTGGCTGCCCAGCAACAGGTTGTTTGTCTGGGCTATGCGGAAGCATGTGAGAGTAGCCAGAGTCAGCCCTATGCCTTGCTGAGCCAGTTGTTTTTCCGCTTACTTGGCCTTAAGGCTTCCCACTCAGCTGAGGCTGCGCGTAGCCAGTGGCTGGCAGTGGTTGGCCCAAGGTTGCGTAGCGAAGACAATGCGGCGGTATTGGGTCAGCTGCTGGGGCTCGACTTCAGTCAGCATCCGGCGTTGCGCGGATTTGCCAACGATGCCCGCCAGCTCAGGGACAGCAGCTTCTTCTTTGCCAACCGCCTCTTGCGTGCTTTGGCAGATCAGGGCCAGCCTTTGTTGCTGCTTGATGACCTGCACTGGGCCGATGCAGGTTCTTTGGACTTTATCCACTACCTCCTGGTTGAACAGGCTGATCTTCCTCTGTTCCTGGTTTGTCTTGTCCGCCCAAGTTGGCTTGAAGACAGGCAAATTTGGAGCGCTCTGCTGGGCCGGCATTCGCAATTGATATTGGCCAAGCTTGATGACACCGACAGTAACGCGTTGACAGATGCATTGCTGCAACGCCTGGACAGTATCCCTATCGAGCTGCGGACGTTGATTACCGAGGGTGCGGACGGCAACCCATTCTTCATGGAAGAGCGGGTCAATATGCTGCTCGACCAGAATGTGATTGTGCGTGAGGGAAGCGGTTGGCGTTGGCAAACGGTATCGCTGCAAGACGCTATGTTGCCGACCACATTAACTGGGGTGCTGCAGGCGCGTTTGGATGCACTGCCTGAGCTGGAGCGCCGTACATTGCAAATGGCGGCAGTGATCGGGCCGGTATTTTGGAATGCGGCCTTATTTGAGCAGGATGCGACATTGGATATGGCATTGACCGGTCTTGCCAATCGGGCGCTGATTGTAGAGCGCGCTGATAGCAGTGTGGCTGGTCAGCGGGAGTTTGCATTCAAACATCACTGTCTTTATCAGGTCTGCTACGCCAGTGTGCTTAAGCGCAATCGCAGTCCGGCACATGTCCGTGTCGCACGTTGGTTGGCTTCGCAGGCCAGTAATGCGCACTTTGATCTGATTGCCGAGCACTTTGAGCGTGGCGATGAATTAATTCAGGCGCAGATGTATTGGTACCGCGCTGCGGATTCTGCATTGGCCCGTTATGCGAATAGTTCGGCACTGACATTTGCCGAGCGTGCGCTTGATCTGTTGCCCGCCGATGCCTATGACCAGCAGTTCGAGCTGTGCCATATCCAGGTGCGAGCTCTGGAGCTCTTACGTGAACGGGATAGCCTTGCTATTCATTTGGCTAAATTGGAGCGGATGGCCGAATTGAACAAGGTAGATAAGCAACGATCTCAGGCTGCACATCGTCGGGCGAGTTACTTATTCGAAGGTGGTGACGCAGCCTTGGCGTTGGAACATGCCCAGCAAGCTCTGGAGTGGGCGCCTCAGTCAGCCCCTGAATGTGCAGCGCGCGCCTATTTGATGATGCTTGTGGCTAATGGTCGCCTCGGTCGTAGGGAGCAGCTGGCTAAGCTAGCCGAGTGCGGACTTCAGCATGCTAAGACCGCGGGCAACAAGGTGGTCGAAGCGGCAATCTTGAATCAATTGGGTTCGGACCATGCGGATGTGGGTGACTACGACGCCGCAATCCACTATTACCAGGCAGCATTAAAGATTCATCAGGAAACTGGGCATCGCACCAACGAAGGAGGTACGTTGGCCAATCTTGGCTATGCCGCTTTCTGTCTGGGCGATTTCAACGCAGCTGAGGAGCAATACCTGCAAGCGCTGGCTTTGTGTGAAGCGATTGGTCAGCGCCAGAATGCCGGGATTATCCATATCAACATCGCCCTGGTGATGTTGAATCAGGCAATGGCTGAATCGGCCCGTATGCATACATGCCAAGCGTTGACGCTGCTTCGTGCGACGGGGGATAGATGGGCCGAAGCGGCAGCGTTGCGTGTGGCAGGTCAAGCAGAATTGGCACTGGGGGAAACTGCGGCAGCCGTTAATCTGCTGGAGACTTCCCGCGATATGTTCCGGCAGCTTGAGATGCCCCACCTTGCTCTGGAAGCCGTGGCGACATTGGCATCCGAGGCTTTGTTGCGCCAGGATGTTAGCCGGGCAAAGGTCTTGGTCGAGGATATTCTGGCTCATCTATCCAATGGGGCTGGCCTGGATGGTTGTGATGAACCTATGCGCATTCTGCTTCACAGCTATGAGGTACTCACAGCGATCAAGGATAAGCGGGCAACGGACTTATTGTTGAAAGCGCATACCGAGTTGATGGCACGGGCACAGAGGATGGCCAACGCTGATTCGCGCCAACGCTTCCTGTACGCCATACCGGTACATCGAGCACTGCTTGCAGCCTACCAGCAAGTCTGGTGATGCTGAGGATCTGATTATGATCTTACTGTGCAGCCCTGATCACGACTGCACAGTAAGATCGCGGACAGATTCTTAGAGCCTGTCTAAAGTCTCGCGAGCTAGAGCTAGAGCTAGAGCTAGAGCTAGAGCTAGAGCTAGAGCTAGAGCAAGAGCAAGACAAGGCGAAAACAGCCGAGGAAGCGGAGTTTACGCGTGGTAAATGAGCATTCTGAGGCTGTTTTTAACGCCGTATTGCTGACGCGCAGCAGACTATAGACAGGTTCTTAGGTCACATTCACAATCTTCGGGTCGATGGCCCCAATTGCCCCATCGCTACTGCGCTGAATGAGTAGCAAGAAGTCAAAGTCATCGTGTGCAGGGTCTGCATCTTTGACGATGACCATCCGGAGTTTGTGGTTCTTGTTTCCTACCTCGATGATATGGTTGTGGATGATTTGAATTGGAAAGGCTTTCAATCCCACTTTATCGTGCCCATCGCCTTTGAATGACATACCGACCACGTGATAGAGCAGCGGGCATTTGTTCTGGGAATTCTGAGAAGTGTCTGGAGCAACGGAGAATTCAAGCCAAGCTTTTTTGGTGACCGATACGACTTCTGTTTCCGGGTCATAACTTACACCAGGTGTGGTGGAGTCCAGCGTTAGCTTTGCCTTGGTGCAGGTCGTTGCATGGCATACTGTGCTGTCCATGAGGGGAATAAAGTCGCTGGGCTTCTCGATCGTGAATACCAGGACTGCTTTGTGGATGAACTTCTCTAGGGTGTCCATACTACCTCCTTGAATTTAATTGGTTTTCTAAGAACCTGCTTACGATCTCTCTGCGCAGCTCTGCACCCTGCTGAGAGCCGCTAGTGATAGATCGTAAGCCGGTTCTAATACTGCTAATCGGTACACGCTGGTTAGCTGTATCGATTGCGTCAAGAACGGGAACCCCAGTTGATACTGGGCTTTACTCTGCCCTGAAAGATCGCCGACATGACGCGTACACGCGGATGGTCTGTTACCAGAACACAGTAGCGCTCGGGTTGCTTTCTCCTCAATGCATTACGGCATCTTGTAAATAGAGAAAATTACCAGTCTGTTCTTGTATTACCGGGCGGGTGGATGAGTATGGCGGCTTGAAGTTAGGTCTGAATCGCGCTTGCCGCTGGTTGGGGAGGTTGTAAGAGGATGAAGCGACGATAGAGGTTTCAACAGCACGATATGCCTCCCTTCGGTGCTGATATGGCCGCTATTGCTGAGCTGTGTCAGCACGCGATTGACCATCTCTCGGGAGGCGCCGACTCTATCTGCCAAGTCTTGTTGCGTGAGCTTTTCGTGTATCACCTTGCGGCCATTCTCATCCTGCGCCAGCGATTCCAGCACACGAATGATGCGACCATGAACATCCTCAAGCGCCAAGCTCTTGATATTCGCTGTCTTGCGTCGCAAAAGATCGATTAGCTTATAGATCAGGTGCAAGGCAAAGTCGGGATATTCAGCCAGGAAGTCCCGTAGCTGGGCACTGCTGACGACAATGCAATTTGTGGGTGCAAGTGTGATTACCGAGGCAGATCGCGGTTTGCCGTCGAGTGACAATTCTCCGAAATATTCACCCGGCCCCAGGGTGTTGTAGATGACTTCCCTGCCAGATTCCGATGTGCCGAATACTTTTACCCGGCCCGCAAGAATGATGTAGATCGAGTCAGTAGTATCAGCTTCATTGATGAGCATGGCATTGGCCGGGAAGGATTTTGTGCCCCCCTTGTCGACCATAAGCTGAAGCAACGCTTTATCGAGCACACCGGAATGCGAGAGGTGGGTAGGCATAACAATCGAAGCTGTGGGAGGAGTAGTTAACATAGACTAGGTTCTGTACATGTACGACTTACGTCAACAGAACCCCATGCCTAGTGTGTTTTACGCTGCGATTGTGGGTATTGGCGCAACCGCTGCATGCATATAATTCATTAGCTATGCATAAGCGTGGTGATAGCATTCATTCAATAAACCAAATTGCCTATCGAGTACGCCGTGATTCCATCTCCTACCTTCAGCTTTGAATTTTTTCCTCCCAAGACAGCCGAGGGTACTGAGAAACTGCGCAATACACGTAGGCAACTGGCGCAATTCAAACCAGAGTTCTTTTCCGTGACCTTTGGTGCCGGTGGTACGACTCAGGAAGGCACGCTCTCAACCGTGCTGGAGATCAAGTCAGAAGGCTTTGAAGCGGCGCCGCATTTGTCCTGTATTGGTTCTACACGCGAAAATGTATCGAGTTTGCTGAAGACTTATCGCGATAACGGCATCCATCGCATCGTTGCCTTGCGCGGCGATATCCCCAGCGGGATGGTTGAATTCGGCGAGTTTCGCTATGCAAATGAACTGGTTGAGTTCATTCGGGCAGAGCATGGCGATTGGTTTCATATCGAAGTGGCGGCTTATCCGGAATACCACCCGCAGGCGCGCTCGGCGCAAGACGATATCGCCAATTTTGTTCGCAAGGCCAAGGCGGGCGCCAATTCGGCGATGACACAGTATTTTTTCAATCCAGATGCGTACTTCGCTTTTGTCGATGAGGTAAGCGCTCGCGGGGTCGATATTCCTGTCGTCCCTGGCATCATGCCTATCAACAACTTCAGCCAGCTTGCCCGCTTTTCGGATGCCTGTGGTGCGGAGATTCCCCGCTGGCTGCGCTTGAAGCTGCAAAGCTATGGGGATGATACGGCTTCCATCAAGGCGCTGGGTCTGGATGTGGTGACCGACCTATGCCGCAAACTGCTCGAGGGTGGTGCGCCAGGACTGCATTTCTACACCCTGAATGCCGCCGGTAATGTGTCCACCATCTGGCAACGGCTTGGGCTGACCGATGTACGCGGTTAGTCGCCTTCGTATAGCCGAAGAATGCCAGGCAGCGAACTCTCCCGCAGGTTGCCGATCACATTCCAGAGTTGTTCTACCCGGTCGTGGTTCTGTTGGTAATAGGTGGGATTGAAGAGGATGAAGTAGTCCTTGGAGGAAATAGGTGTCGGCAACCGCTCCACATCCTTAATATCGTCTTCCTGGATAACCGAATCACCAGCCAAGTCCTGTGTGGCATACGCCGCGATTCTGCCGTTACGCAGTTTCGCGAAGTTTTGTCTGGTAGAGATGGCCTCTTCTATCTGCAGCCCTTTTGCCAGCAGGTCTTTACCTACCGACCAGCCTAGATTCACCCCGATTGCGCCATTAATGCCGCTGAAGTGCTGGCCGTCCCAGTTTGCCGAAGCCCCTTTTGCCCGGTAAAGATAGTACGAAAGGCTGGTGATACGCCGGCTGCCATCGGGTTTCCCGGCCCGTGTTGGGTAGACAAACGATGCAGCTCGCTCCGCGTTATAGGAGTACATGAAGACGCCATCGTATTTCCCGACCTGTGCTTCGGCCAAGACCCGCATGTTGGGTAGACGGGTCAATTTGAGGGTGCATCCGATCTGCGTGGCTGCCAACTGCAGTAATTCAACGGCTGCCCCTGGTTTCTTGGGTGGGACGTAGCCATCGCCGATAAAGTAGGGTGAAGAGGGTTCGCTGTTATAGGCCAACGAAATCTGACAAGCCAAGACGGGACTGGCAAGCAGGATAAGTACGCTGAGAAACCCGATGTTCCTGCACATGATGATTTCGCCCGGCTTTTATCTGGTGCTCTGAAAGCCTGCTTAAAGCCCGCTACGTGTCAGCAATAAGGTGTCAAAAAGTGACAGCACGTGAACAGTCTTTGAGAAAACTAAGTTTTCAGTTGGGTTTTACTGTGGCACCCATCTATTTATATAGCGTTGCTTTGACGCCATACCGTTCATTGGTCGCCGAGCGGGTTGTGTATATGTGCTCCGTAGCCGTAAATAGTGCCTTGCGTACCGGTTAGCCATTAAGCTAGCCAAGCGCATGATAGATGAGCGCAGGTTTATAATCCCCGCCCTACTCCCTGCTAGCCGGCTTTACATGCTCAAGTATCTTGGCCTCGACCGGCCTTTTCTCCTTCTCGCGCGCAAGTTGCTGTTCAGCTTCGTACGTACCCACGTGCTGTCAGATGGTCCGCAGAATCTGGGGTTGGACCCAAAGAAACCGGTTGTCTACGTCCTGCAGCGACGCTTCCTCAGCAATATTCTGGTGTTGGACAGAGAAGTCACCTCTGCCGGCTTGGCGTCGCCTCTTGATGGTTTTCTCACCCCGGGTGGGCGGGAAAAGCGCGCTTTTTTCTTTACCAATCGAGACGAGCCTTGGTTTGGGCGGGCGAACAAAACGGGCTATTCGTTGCGTTTGCAACGACTGACACGGGCGGTACGCAACCATGCTGATTTTGATGTCCAGCTCGTACCGGTAACCATTCTTTGGGGGCGTACGCCCGACAAGGAAAGCTCCATCTGGAAGCTGATTTTTTCGGAGAGCTGGTCGCCGCGTGGTCCATTGCGCCAATTCTTCACCATTTTGCTGCATGGCCGGCAAACCCTGGTGCGCTTTGGCCAGCCCTTATCACTCAGAGACCTGACAGCAGACGCCGAAGATGAAGAGCGTGGCCTGCGCAGGCTTGCGCGGGTGCTGCGGGTGTATTTCCGACAGCAACGTGAAATGGCTATCGGGCCTGACCTGTCGCATCGCCGTACCCAGGTGGAAGGCATATTGGAGTCGGAATCGGTCAAGGCCGCTATTGCTGCATTGGCCAAGGAAAACGGGGGCGGTTATACGGCCGAGCAAAAGGCGCTGGAAAAGGCCCGTGATTACGCCTGGGAAATCGCAGCTGACTACAGCTACCCGGTAGTCCGTGTTTTCTCCCGTTTTCTGACCTGGGTTTGGACGCGCCTTTACGATGGTGTGGAGATGAATAATTTCGATACGGTGACGGGTGTCGCACCGGATCACGAGATTATTTATGTCCCCTGCCACCGCAGCCATATCGATTACTTGCTGTTGAGTTATATCGTCTTCCAGCAAGGCTTGATGATCCCGCATATCGCAGCAGGCGCGAACCTGAACTTGCCTATCGTGGGCGGCATTCTGCGACGGGCAGGAGCCTTCTTCCTGCGCCGCTCTTTCAAGGGTAATCCGTTGTATGGTGCGGTATTCAATGAATACCTGCACACGATGATCGCTCGTGGCAATCCAATTGAGTACTTCGTCGAGGGTGGCCGCAGCCGTACTGGCCGATTATTGCAGCCGCGCCCTGGCATGCTGGCGATGACGGTACAGAGCTATCTGCGAGACTCTAACCGCCCTATCGTGTTCATCCCGGTCTATATCGGCTACGAGAAGCTGTTCGAAGGTCGCAGCTACGTGGGCGAGTTGATGGGTAAGCCCAAGCAGAAGGAAAACCTGCTTAGTCTGATTCTCAGCATTCGCGAGTTGAAGAAGAATTTCGGCAAGGTACATGTGAATTTTGGTGAGCCGATCAAGCTGGCCGAGCTGCTAGCCGATTCACACCCGGGCTGGCGCGAAGAGCCGCCTCTGGATGACACCCGGCCTACTTGGTTTACGCAAAGCGTCAACCAGCTGGGTCAAAGAATTGCAGATGGCCTCAACAGCGCGGCTGTCGCCAATCCGGTTAATCTGGTCAGCTTGGCATTGCTGGCGACACCACGGCATGCAATGGATGACGACCAACTGGTTTCCCAGCTTGATGGGTATCGCAAGTTGTTGATGGCAGTACCCTATGCCGAGCGTGCTCAGCTGACGGCGATGGATGGCCGTGCCATGGTTGCGCATTGCGAAAAGCTGCGTTTGATCCAACGCCACCCACATGCGTTGGGCGATGTGATGCACTTCTACCCTGAAGATGCAGTGCTATGCAGCTACATGCGCAATAACGTGCTGCATTGTGTGACCTTGCCGGGTTTGATCGCCTGCTTGTTCTCACGCAATGCCAGCTTGAGTCGGGAGCAGTTGGGTAACCTTACCCGTACGGTTTATCCGTTCCTACGGGCGGAGTTGTTTCTGCGCTGGCAGCCGGAAGAGCTGGATGCCGCATTGGATGCCTATTTGGAAGCCCTGGTAAATATGGGCTGGTTGGCGGTGAGTACTGGCCGTGAAGGCGTCTACCACGCACCGAACATGAATGCAGATGAGTATGCCCAGCTAAGCCTGCTGGGCCAGGCGGTACGGCCGGCGCTGATTCGCTATTTCATTTCGCTGTCAGTGCTGACTCAGCAGGGTAGCGGTACGGTCAGCAGTGATGAGCTTGAGGCACTATGCCATCTGTTGGCGCAGCGTCTGAGTCTGTTGCGTGAATTCAATGCACCTGAATTCTTCGACAGAGCTATTTTCCGTACCTTCATTGCCACGCTCAAAATGGCTGGTCTTGCAGCAGAAAACGAAAACGGCAAGCTTACCTTCAACGGGGCGGTACGTACAGCAGCGGCCGAGTCGCGCTATGTGTTGCCGCCAGATGTACGCCAGAGTGTGCTCCACCTGACCCGATTGGATCGCAAAACGGTGGAGCAGGCATTGAGCCGGTTGGCGGTTAAGGGAAAGGGTTAGTGCGGCTGTAGGAAACTATTTGCGATATTACTGAGCAGCTGTGATCAGGGCTCATGTGCTGCTCGAAAGCCCCTGCAAGGGGGACGCCGAACTGCTACGGTGCTACGCACCAAGAAGTTCGCAGCCTCATGTACCTAAGTACACTCCGGTTTCTATGCTGCGCTTCACCCTGTTGACAGCTGCTCGTGATAGATCGAAAGCAGGTTCTAAGTACTGGCCTAAGGCTGTGCAGTCAGAACCTGTTCAAAGTCTCGCGAGCTAGGGCGAGACAAGGCGAAAACGACAGAGGAAGCGGAGTTTACAAGTGTAAATGAGCATTCCGATGGTGTTTTCAACGCTGTATTGCTGACGCGCAGCAGACTTTGGGCTGGTTCTCAGAATTTCTCGTGCGGCCCTAGATAACGCCATTGCCCCATCGGCAAGTCGGACAAAGGAATCCGGCCAATACGGATGCGCTTGAGCCCCGTTACTTTCAAGCCGACCAGTTCGCACATGCGACGAATCTGGCGCTTCTTGCCCTCGCGTAGCACGAATCTCAATTGATTTTCATTCTGCCAGCTTACCTTGGCCGGTTTTAGCGCCTTACCTTCCAGGCTTAACCCATGATTTAGCAATTTGAGGCCTTCGTCAGAAAGCTGCCCTTCCACGCGAACCAGGTATTCCTTTTCGATCTTGGTTTCATCACCGATTAAGGCTTTGGCGACTCGTCCATCCTGTGTCAGCACCAGCATGCCAGTGGAATCGATATCGAGCCTGCCGGCGGGCGCCAAGCCATTCAGATGGCGGCGTGAGAATTCGATACCAGAGCGATCGCCAACATAGCGGTTCTCCGGGCGGATCAGTAGTTCCGCAGGCTTGTAGCCTTGTTCGGCTTGACCACTGACATAGCCGATGGGCTTGTTAAGCAAGATGGTGACGCGTTGGGTTTGGGCCACCGCAGCGCGTTGGTCAAGTTCAATACGCTGGGTGGGCAAGACGCGGCTGCCGAGTACATCGACGACGATGCCATCGACCTTTACCCAACCACGTTCGATGTATTCATCCGCTTCGCGTCGGGAGCACAGACCGAGTTCGGCCATGCGTTTGGAAAGGCGTAGAGGTTCCTGCGCGTCGCTCATCTTGGGTAGTTCCACTGGCAAAACGCTATTTTAACGCCGCATGAGGCGATACAGGATGCTCGCGCTAAAATCGCACCCATGAATACCCAAGATGATCTCGATTATTCGCGTCGCTTTGGCGGCATTGCCCGTTTGTATGGCCCTGGTGCGCTGGCTCGTTTCGGGGCAGCGCATGTTTGCGTGATCGGTGTAGGTGGCGTGGGCAGCTGGGCCGCAGAAGCGATTGCCCGTAGTGCTATTGGTCAGATCAGCCTTATCGACCTTGACCATGTGGCTGTGTCAAATGTGAACCGGCAGCTTCATGCGCTAGATGGCAACCTGGGCAAAGCCAAGGTGACCGCCATGGCCGAGCGGATTCGCGCTATCAACCCACGTGCTGTGGTGAATGAGATTGATGACTTTCTGACCGACGATAACCTGGCTGAACTGATACCGAAGGGGCGGTTTGACTACGTGATCGATTGTATCGACCAGATGCGGGTCAAAGTTGCGCTGATAGTGCATTGCAAGCGGCATAAGGTGCCACTCATCGTATCGGGCGGGGCGGGAGGTCGAACCGACCCTACCAAGATTGCACTTGCCGACATCGCGCATACCTCTGGCGATGCGTTGCTATCCAAGATACGTGCGGAATTGCGCCGCAATCATGGCTTTGCGCGTGAGGGGAAGAAGTTTGGCATTGAAGCTGTCTACTCTACAGAGCCGATAGTCAGACCTGTGGTGGATGCGTGTGAGCCAACCAATGTAGGGCCTCAGGGACTTAATTGCGCCGGTTATGGTTCAGCTGTAGCGGTGACCGCCAGTTTTGGCATGGCGGCAGCTGGGCGGGTATTGGTGCAGCTTGCAAAGAGGACCAAAGTCTAGCTCTACCGGCCTGTCAACTATCGCCAAAAACCTTGCTTACGATCTGTGGCGAACAGTTGTTAGCAGGGTGAAGCGCAACGCAGAAACCGGAATGTACTTGAGTACATGAGGCTTTCTAGTAGCATATGAGTCCTGATCACAGCTGCGCAGTCAGATCGTGAGCAGGCTTTCAGAAGTCCGCTTTTAAGGACAGATAAGGCCCACGCTGACGCTTCTTATTGGCGATATTGCCTAATTCGGCGTGTGCTGCAGTTACGGAGATATGCTTGTTCGGCACCCAGGCGATATAGGCATCGGCAGCGTTATCTTCCTTGAAGACAGACAGATTATTATTTTTCTGCCGGTATTCAACGCCGATGATTACCGAGTCGGTCAGGAACAGTCCAGCGCTGGCTTCCGCGCGCAGTTTTCGGCTGTCGCTGCGGTCTCCCCCGAAGCCCAATATGCCGAACTGATTGGCGCGGGTGTAGCGCAGGGTGCCATTCAATAGCAAGCTGCGGCCGAATGGGCCATCTAACCAGACCTTGGTCGCGGCCAGGTAAGGTTCGAAATCATTGGCGTGCTTAGCCCCAAGCAGCTTGGGTACAAAGTCGTAGTCATGATTCCGTTTGATCATCACACCGGCTGCTAGCTGGGGCCATGGCCGGTCCTGGTCGAATACCGCGTCACCACAGAGTTTGACTTTCAGGCCCAGGATATTCTGGCCGATATGTGTTCCCGGTACGGTATCACCCAGGTCGAAACTCTGATGGGCGAACGATACTTCCACCCGATCATAAAGACCTACAGCGGCACCAACGGATGTCAGCGAGAAACCGGGGGTATTGACCCGTGTGTAGAAAGCGCCGCCGCCAACTTCGTCGCGCGTGCCATAGCCACTGATTAACGCCCACGGCACCAGACCGCCACCGCCCGCGCCTTCTATCTGTGTTACGCCGCCAGTTGCAGGGAGCCGGCTACCTGCCAATGCAGGAGTGAGTAACGTCAGGTTCAAGAGCAAGTAGAAGACGATGCGTTGCATGGCTGGCCTACTTAGAAAGTCGAAATATCTGCAGTCTATACTGCCATCGTACTTTCACCAGTCGAGGGCTATCCATGTTTTACCGTCTGTGGTGTTTGTGTATTTGCGTGCTGTTTCTGGCTTTACCCGCAAAGGCGGATAGCCTATATGAGCGCTTGGGTGGTGAGACTGGTGTTCGGGAAATTACCAGTGAATTGCTGGATCTGACGGCAAGCTCTCCAAAGACCAGCCGTAGTTTCGACAAGGTGAATCTGCCCCGGCTCAAGCAAAAAGTAACTGAGCATTTATGCTCGCTTACTGGCGGTCCATGCCAATATTCGGGCGATACCATGAAGCAGAGTCACACTGGTCTGGGTATCAGCGAGGCCGAGCTCTATGCCATGGTTGAACATTTGCGCAAGGTATTGGATGCGCGCCATGTGGCGCAGGCGGATAAGAATGCGCTGCTGGTACTGCTTGCACCCATGAAACGGGACATCGTGGAACCCAGAAAATGAGGCTGGCATGGCTGCCCATGTTGGCTTTTCTGCCCTTGTTCTGCGCAGCAAAGATCAACGTCCAGATACTCAACCCCAGTGAGCAGGGGGTGGCCAATGCTGTTGTCTATGCCGAACCGGTTGGTGGCAAGGCGCCTAAGGGAAAGCTGGCAGGCACGATAGACCAGGTGAACAAGGAATTTGTCCCCCTAGTGAGTGTTGTGCAGGTAGGGACGGCAGTCCGGTTCCCGAACAAGGACAATATCCGTCACAACATCTATTCCTTTTCCCGCACCAAGGTATTCGACCTGAAGCTTTATTCCGGTACACCTTCCGACCCGGTGGTGTTCGATACACCGGGTTTGGTGGTACTGGGGTGCAATATCCATGACTGGATGGTTGGTTATCTACTGGTGGTGGATACCCCCTGGTTTGATACCAGCAATGCAAAAGGGAGCGCTTCCCTCGATAACCTGCCGGCTGGTGATTACACACTGCGTATTTGGCACCCCTATCAGACTTCGGAACTGCCGCCTCAGAAGATCCGGGTCGGGCCTGGTGCTGAATCCAATTTCGTATTTCATATGAAGCTCGCGCCTCCTCCCGCTGCAGTCCATGCAAACTATTAAGAACTACTGGCTTCGGTGGCGGCACAGCCTCGAATTTCGCATTGTTCTGCATTTCACCGGCCTATTGGCCGTGATGCTTGGCGTGGCATTTGTGATGGTCAGCGCTGTGAATATGAGCATCTTCCGGGGAACCGCGGCGGTTGCCCTGGAGTCGGACGAGAAAGTCTTTCGCCGCCTTTTGGAGTACAACACCAGCGACCTGATAAAGGGAGCAAGCGTACTGGCTGGGGATTACGGTCTTCGTGAGGCAATTGGTACTGGCGACAGAGATACCTTGTTGTCAGCGTTGAACAACCATAGTCGCCGCATCGGTGCTTCCATGGCCATGCTGTCCAGTCTTGATAACCAATTACTTGCTGACACCCTTCACCCTGATCAATCTGGAAGAACCTACCCTTTCAATACCCTGCTGATTGAAGCCGAGAGGCGGGGGAAAGCCAGCAGTATCGAATTGATCGATGGCCTGTTGTATCGGATTGTTGTTGTGCCTGTACGTGCACCCACAACGATTGCTTGGATCACAATCGGCTTTCCGATGGATGAGCGCCGGGCAAGTGAGCTACACAGCCTTGCCGGCGTACATGTGTCCTTCCTGAAGCGTGATGGAGCCAATTGGCAGTTGCTTGCCTCCACCTTCTCACCGGAGCAACGCCAGTCTTTGCGGGCAGTGTTGAATCAGTTCCCAACAGCAGGCCTGTTGCAATTGAATGGTGAGACATTCGAAACCCGTTTGGCGTTGCTGGGTGAGACCCAACAAGGACATGTCTATGCCTTGCTGGCAGGTTCGTTGGATGTGGCCTTGCTGCCCGCATACAAGCTGCGTGGCATCTCTATTCTCTTGGCGATTGTTGCATTGGTCATTGGTTCGATCATAGGCGCCAGATTGGCGCGCAGGATCACCGACCCGCTCAGGACGTTGGCCGGGGTGGCAAGGCATATACAGGCAGGAGATTATCAGCAGGTGATATCAGTTCGTGATACGAGTGAGATCGGCCAGCTGGCAGGAAGCCTGGAGCATATGCAGGAAGCGATTGCGCTGCGTGAGGCGGAAATCAGCAAGCTGGCATTTCAGGACAGTCTGACAGGTCTGCCTAACCGTGTGCGGTTCAGCCAGTGTCTGGATGAGGCGATTACAGATGCCCAGCTCCGCCAATATCCGCTTACCGTAATACTGGTGGGCCTGGATCGATTTCAGCAGATTAACGATACCCTGGGCCACCCGAATGGCGACCGTGTGCTGGTCGAGGTAGGGCTACGCCTGGTTGCTGTAGTGAATGAAGGCGATACTGTGGCGCGGCTGGCCGGTGACGAGTTTGCTCTATTGCTGCCCGATGTATCTATAAGTACTGCCTTGCAACGAATTGATCGCATTCACAATGTGTTTGCCCAACGCTTCAACCTTGATGGCCGGCCGCTCGATATACGAGCGAGCATGGGCTTGGTGGGTTTCCCTGAACATGGCGATACTGCTGCTGATTTGATCCGTTGTGTTGATGTAGCGATGTATCACGCCAAGCGCAGTGGATTGCACCATGCACTATACGACCCTGGTTCGCGAACATTTCGTGAGGAGCATCTGTCACTGCTGGGTGATTTGCAGCAGGCGGTGGAACACGATGAATTGGTTGTCTATTACCAGCCCAAGGTCGGTCTTGGTATTCATCCGGCGGATGAGGCGGAAGCCCTGGTGCGCTGGAAGCATCCAACCAAGGGATTTGTTTCCCCTGGTGAGTTCATTCCCTTTGCGGAACAGACTGGCTATATCAAGGAGCTGACCCGCTGGGTGCTGGTAAGGGTTATCGCCCAGGCAGGGAAATGGCTGAGGGAAGGTAGGCCGGTTAAGGTATCAGTCAATCTTTCCACCCGGGACCTGCTCGACCAGGGGCTGGTTGCGGCAATAGCCGCCCTGATAGATAGGGCCAGTCTGCCGCCTGAATATCTATGCCTGGAAATCACGGAAAGCGGTTTTATGGATGAACCCGCTCAGGCGCTTGATGTGCTGCAAAAGCTGCGAGCGCTGGGATTATCGTTGGCGATTGATGATTATGGCACGGGCTATTCGTCGTTGGCGTATATCCGCCGTTTGCCGATTACCGAGCTGAAGATAGACCGTGCTTTCGTCATCGAACTCGCCAGCAATGTGGGTGATGCGCAGATTGTTCGTTCCACTATCGATCTGGGTCACCGCTTGGGCTTGAAGGTTGTCGCTGAAGGTGTTGAAGATATGGGGGTGGTCAGGATACTGGCGGAGATGGGATGCGATAGTATTCAAGGCTTCGTGTTTGGTAAGCCGATGCCGGCGGAGGAGTTCGATCGCTGGCGTATGGCCCGGCAAGAAGCCTATTAGAACCAGTTGGCGATCTTACTGCGCAACCGTGATCAGGGCTCATTTGCTGTTCGAAAGCCCCCGCAAGGGGGACGCCGAACTGCTACGGCGCTATCGCACCAAGAAGTTCGCAGCCTCGTGTACAAAAGTACATTCCGATTCCTGTGCTGCGCTTTACTCTGCTGACGGATGTGCGTGGCAGATCGTGAATAGGTTCTTGGACGATCTTGTATCTGCTTCTGTTAATCTTGCGCCCTTGGTCGTCCACCCTCTGTGCTGTGCGCCTGTTTTCAGGGGCGATGGTCCTTTCCCTTAATCTAGAAAAAGAATATCGCGTACCCCTGAGTTTGCACGGTCATATATCGCTAACGTACGTGTAAACCTTTTTATCCCAATAGAAACCAAGCTATGCCTGAAATCGGTTCCCCTGAATTTGTCTTCTGGTTTCGTCAAGCGGCGCCCTATATCCACGCCTTTCGCGGGCGCACCTTTGTCGTGGCTTTTGGTGGGGATCTGGTTCGCGATGGTGATTTCGGTTCGTTGGCACATGACCTCAATACGCTGGTCAGCCTGGGGGTGAATCTGGTGCTGGTGCATGGCGCCCGTCCGCAAATCAGTGAGCGGCTCGAAGAGGCCGGGTTGCCTTTGCGCCTGGAGCGCGGCATCCGGGTAACGGAGCGTGATGCCATCGTCCCGGTATTGCAGGCAATTGGGCAGGTGCGTTTCGAGATCGAAGCTGGATTATCCATGGGCTTGGCCAATTCGCCCATGGCAAATGCGGACATTCGTGTTGCTGGGGGTAACTTCGTTACGGCCCAGCCCATGGGAGTGCGTGAGGGCGAGGACATGCAATACACCGGTGAAGTCCGCAAGTTAGATGTTGCCGCGATGCGCGACAGACTGGAGTTTGGTGAGACAATTCTGCTGTCGCCGGTGGGATATTCACCTACGGGTGAAGCCTTCAATCTGACCCTGGAGGATGTAGCCACCACCGCAGCTGTTGCTCTTGGGGCAGATAAATTGATTTTCTTGTTGGACCAGCCTGGCGTGGTGGATGAGGCAGGAGAGTTGCTCAATGAGTTGACGGCGGCTGAAGCGGAAGCCTATGTGCCACGTGAAGTCAGCACGACAACTGATCTGGATTTTTACCTGCCTTGCTGTATCCGGGCTGTACGCCACGGTGTAAAACGCGCGCATCTGATCTCGCGCCATCTGGATGGGGCAATGCTCACCGAGCTTTTCACCCACGATGGCATCGGCACGATGATTTCGCGTGAGTCTTTGGAGACATTGCGCCGTGCGGTGATCGACGATATCGGGGGCATTCTTGCCTTGATCGAGCCGTTGGAGGAACAAGGGGTATTGGTAAAACGTTCACGCGAGTTGCTAGAGCGGGAAGTTGAACGTTTTGCTGTACTGGAGCATGACCGCAAGATCGTCGGATGCGTTTCGCTGCATACTTTTGAGGAAAGCGGCATTGCGGAGTTGGCTGGGTTGGCGGTCCATCCCGATTATCGGGACGGTGGCCGTGGCGAGCAGCTGCTCAAGCATGTAGAGCGGGAAGCGCGGCGGCTCAAGATTACCCGCTTATTCGTATTGACGACCCGGACAGCGCACTGGTTTATCGAACGTGGTTTCGCCCCGGCAGAGATAGACGTGCTGCCGATGAAGAAGAAAGAACTATATAACTGGCAGCGGCGCTCTAAAGTATTTATTAAGTCCCTATAAACCTGGAGAGATATGAGTGGCGAACCCGCCCATTGCAACAGCATCCGGGCAATGTCCCGGCTTAAACTGGGCTTATGCATGAATCGTGATTGTGAACAAACTCGATTGAAAGACGAGTAATGCAGGTCCCTTTCTTTCGAACGCTGCGCGCCCGACTGGTATTGGCAATCCTGGTTGTGCAATTTGTTGTGCTTGCTGTGTTGCTGGCCAATGTCAATCGAGTCTGGTCGGATATGGTGCTGCGCGCCACCGAGGTACGGGTGGAGGAATTGGCACGTCTGTTGAATGCGGCATTGGCGCCCCCCATGGCGTCGTTGGACTACACCCCTGCTGCGGAACTGCTCGATGGTATGCGTACGCCGGATGGTATCGACTATCTGGTGCTGTTCGATCAGCAGGGTAAGGTCGTCGCAGCCCGTGGTTGGGACGTAGGCACCGCCCTGCCACCACCAGATCAGCTGGAGGCGCTCCATTACCGCAGCACCATCCCGCCAGTGGTGCACGCCAGTATCGATATACAGATGGCAGGTAAGCAATATGGGTTGCTGCGTTTTGGTCTTTCCACCGAATTGTTGAGTGAGTCTGCCAACCGGGTGCTGTTGCAGAGCGCCAGCGTGGTGGTGGTCGGTGCCGTGCTTTCGGCTTTGGTGCTGGCGCTGCTGGGGTTCTGGTTGACGCGCCGTTTGTACCAGCTGATGGAAGCCGCCGAGCATCAGGCTGCCGATGGCATGCCCCACCCGATCCAGGTCGATGGGGATGACGAGGTCAGCGCATTGGCCAAGCGCTTCAACCAGATGTCCATGGGCATTCAGGAACGACTGGATGCACTGAAGAAGAATGAAGAAAAATTCCTCGCTATCGCGGACTACACCTATGGTGTGGAGCTATGGTTAAGCCCCGAAGGTGAACTGGTCTGGGTGAACGCATCTGTAACTCGTCTTACCGGTTATGCGGTGAAGGAATGCATGGAGATGCGTTATTTCCCATTGCCATTGGCAACCTTGGAGGAACGTAACCGCGTTTCCGATACGGTTAAGCAGGCGCTGACGGGTACCGCTGGCCAGGACTTCGAATTCAGGGCCATGAAGCGTGATGGCAAAGTATTCTGGGCCGCGATGAGTTGGCAGCCCATCTACGACAGCAACGACAATTATCTGGGTGTACGTGCTTCGGTCCGTGACAACAGCCAGCTCAAGGAAGACCGGCTTGCAATGAAGCGGGCAATGTACGAGCTGCAGCAATCGCAAGGCCTTAACCAGACGTATCTGGCCCGCGCCGAGAGCGAGCGTTCACGGCTGACTGCGCTTTTGTCTGCTATGCGATTCGGTGTTCTGTTTGTCGATACGCATAACCTGATTGTGTTTCATAACCCTGCTTTCAAAGCGCTTTGGCTGATCGACGAAAGTACAGCCATTGTCAGTAAGCCCATCGGCCAAGTACTGCAAAATGCGCTCAACCGGCCGGCCAACTATGATTTTGCTAGCCTTCTGGAAGCCAGTGAGAGCATGGGCGAATCGGATTCTTATCCGGGCGACTTGAATATGAACGATGGCCGCATCGTTACCCAGCAGTGTTATGTTGTACGTGACGAGCAGAACCACGTTACCGGCCGGCTGTGGGTATACGAGGATGTGACGCAGGAGCATTTCCTTAACGAGCGCATGGTGTTCCTTGCCGAGCGTGATGCGTTGACCGGCCTGTACAACCGGCATGCTTTCCAGGAACAGTTGAAGCGGATGCTGGCGGAAGCGGAGCGCAATCAGGAAAACGTAGCCGTTCTTTACTTCGACCTGGATGAGTTCAAGTATGTGAACGATACCTTTGGCCATGGTGTCGGCGATGACTTGCTCAAGCGGGTTGCCGAGGAAATCTCCGGTCAGGTTCGCCGTAACGAATTCTTTGCACGCCAAGGGGGAGATGAATTCGCCATTCTGGTGCCGAACTGTACCGAAGCAGATGTCACGAACCTGGCTACGCGTATTGTGGCGACAGTGGCGGGTATTCAATTCACGGTGGATGGCCAGCCCTTACGCCTTTCTTCCAGCTTGGGCGTTGCGATGTTCCCCATGCATGCCGAGTCGGCAGAAGACTTAGTTGCCCATGCGGATACCGCGATGTATCAGGCGAAATCGGCGGGTAAGGCAACGTGGCGTATGTACCAGGCTGAGCGTGACGCCAGCCGTGAGATGGTTAACCGGTTGACCTGGAACGAGCGCATTCAGCACGCGCTGGAGAACGATGGCTTTGTGTTGTACTTCCAGGGTATTTACGACGCAGCCAGCCGCGAAGTTGCTCACCTGGAGGCGTTGGTACGGATGAAGGACACCAACAATCCAGGACAGATCATTACCCCTGGCCATTTCATTCCACACGCAGAGAAAAGCGGCAAGATTCTCGATATCGATCGCTGGGTAATCGGCGAGGCGGTTCGCCTACTGGCCAAGTACCCGTCCATGCCTTCTGTTGCGGTGAACATTTCTGGTCGTAGTTTTGATGAAACCAGCCTGCCTGAGTACATCAAGACCATGTTGGCGGAACAGCAGGTTCAACCTGCACGCCTGATGGTGGAACTGACTGAAACTGCCGCGGTGTCGGATATGCGGGATGCGCAGCGGTTTATTGAAGCATTGCGCAATACGGGTTGTACGGTCTGCCTCGATGACTTTGGGGCTGGCTTTTCGTCGTTTGCTTACCTCAAGCACCTGAAAGCCCATGTGCTCAAGATCGATGGCTTGTTTATCCGCGATCTGCCGCGTGACCATGACAGCCAGGTTTTTGTTAAAGGCATGGCGGCGATTGCCCGCGATATGGGCAAGAAGACTGTGGCCGAGTTTGTCGAGAACGAGGAAACCTTACACATGCTGGTTGAGTTTGGCGTAGACATGGTTCAGGGCTATTACCTTGATAAGCCTTCGTCTGATCACCCGGCTATCCACACTTTTAATACGCATGAGGCAAGCCAATAGTTGGATGCGGCTATTGGACTTCCTTATTGCAAGCGGTGGTGTCGTGAAGCTGTAATGTGAAGACTTCATATGAGAAAAAACGCCGGCCATATGGCCGGCGTTTTTTAATGGTCTGTACAGCTGTAGTGACACTAATGTGAACAGAAACAGAATTCCCAAAAGAATTCGAAAGATTTTTATTCTTTTCTCGTGTTATGGCATGCACGGAAATAATAATTACACGCTTAACGTTTAGCCATTGATTTATTCCGTTGGTCTACTCTTTTGGTGGGAGTAAATATTGGAAGGATATACTGTTTTCCTTTAAGCATCTGGTCGCCACACTTTGGATAGAAGCAGGTCATGGAAACAGTCTTAATAAAGAAGTATCTATTAGCGGTAGTTCTTTCTAAGATTGCTTTTCTCGCTCTATTCCTATTCTTGTTACTTATTCTATTGGGTGTTGGAAGCGTAGTAATAGATTTCTTTGCCGAGGTCCATTCTCTCTCAGAATTCATAGAGAAAACGTTGGATATATTAACGCCGGATTCCATAGCAGAAGCTATCGGTGTAATGGGTGCAATTCTGGTTTGTATTGGCAGTGTGTTGATTTTCTTCTTTTATCTCACATTAGCTATCAAGGGTATCTTTTCAATAATAGATGTAATGCCAATGGTCAATATAAAGCTGACAGCTTCACATTTTGGTATACAGTCGATACCGGCTGTTGCTATTCCTTGGGTTCAAGTTGATAGACTCTATGCTATTCAACTTGGCCAAGCGAGAGAGAATAAAATTAAAGTCCACAATTACTTGTGCATAAGATTTAAAGGGTCGGCAGACTTTGCGAGCTTTGTCGCTATTCTAGAGGTAGAAAAGGAAGCGCAGTCTTATTCGATGGCATCTTATGCGACTACCTACCGAAAGCGTGATGTGACTCATATTAATGGTGAGGACTTTCTAACAGATGAAGATGATTTGCTTGTAATGATGCGAGTTCCAAAAATTTTACCGTATGTGAAGGATGAGGCGGAAAGCCTCAAGGAAATTCAAGCGTATTACCTTGCAATTAAGGGGTAATTGACTTTCTTGCGTCAAGTAATATTGGCCCGCTGTAAATCAATAATTAATACAAGTTCGTGCAATACATAAACCGGGTAGTTGTATAGCAGGATTATGATGGGGTTTCTATGACCCATGCCAACCCAATGAGGTGACATGGGCCGTGTTACCAGCCTTGTGAAACTTCAAGCGAATGTTCCAATCAAGGTTGTGATGCCGGTTGGCTTACCGTTGGGTAAGACAGCCAGATCACCGTATTGCCACGTTGGCGTGCATCCTTGTTGATTGCATTCACGTAGGACTGGTCAACCACTTGCTCGTGCTTCGGGCTGGCACAGCCGACCAGGAGAAACGAAACCAGAATAAAGAGGCAAGTACGCATAGCAGTCTCCTCGGCATCGGTATGCGACGCCTACTTGCACGCTATGCGGTTTGGGCGGAATTGCCTGCTTTTAGTGACAAGCGGCTGCGCGAGCTTCTGCCAGATCAGCTGGGCTGCCAACGTTCAACCATGCCCCGGTATATGCCTCGCCGCTGATACGGCCCTGGCTGGCAAACACATGTAACAACGGTCCCAGTTTGGCGGCTTGCCCTGCACTGACACTGGACACCAGTTCTGGCTTGAGCACAGCAAGATTGGCATAGGTATAGCGTGGTGAGCCATCACTACGAACCAGACCCTGCTCATCCAGATTGAAGTCGAGCTGATACCGATCAGTAGGCGCCAGGACCAAATGAGCTAACTGGTTAGGGCTATCGGCCAAGCGCTTTGCGGCGATAACCAGTCGCTCGTATGGGTAGTCGGTGTAGATGTCGGCAGATAGCAGGATAAAAGGCTCATCACCCAACAGAGGAAGCGCCTTGGCGACACCGCCGGCAGTTTCCAAGGCGATTCCTTCAGCCGAGTAGTGGATATGCAAACCATAGGCGGTGCCTTTACCCAGCACCGCCTCGATCTGCTCACCCAACCAGGCATGATTGATGACGACGTCGCAGATGCCGGCTGCAGCCAGCTTACGTAGATGCCAACCTATTAAAGGTTCTCCCCCTACATCCAACAGAGGTTTGGGGGTGGTATCTGTCAGCGGACGCATCCGTTCACCGCGGCCGGCGGCAAGAATCATGGCTCGCATCTTACTTACCTTCGAAGAATCCCTGGGCGATCTTGAGTGCGTGTTCGACGGCATCGGCATTGACGTCGAGGTGTGTCACCCAGCGTTGTTGATCCCGACCACTAATCAACACGCCATGCTTTGCCAAGTAATCGGAAAAGCCTGTAGCAACTTTTTCGTCGACTTCGACAAACACGATATTTGTATGTGGCGGGGTGACTTTGAGTCCAGGTAAGGCACTCAAGCCTTCAGCCAAGCGGGTGGCATTCTGGTGGTCGTCTGCTAGCCGTTCCACATGATGGTCCAGCGCATACAGCCCGGCAGCAGCCAGGATACCGGCTTGCCGCATACCGCCGCCTAACATCTTGCGCCACCGCTTGGCTTTGGCGATGAAATCGCGTGAACCCAATAGCAACGATCCAACTGGAGCACCTAGTCCTTTGGATAGACAGATCGATACCGAATCAAAACCTTTGGCAATTTCAGCTAGAGGAACTCTCTGTTGTACGGCAGCGTTGCACAAGCGGGCGCCATCAAGGTGAGTAGCCAGGCCTATGCTGTGTGCCCAGTCTGTTGCCGCTTGCACGTATGCCGGTGGCAGTACCTTGCCAGCAATTGTGTTCTCCAGGGTCAGCAGCCGGGTGCGGGCAAAATGCGGGTCGATGGGTTTGACGGCCTTACGTAGTTTTTCCATTGGCAGGCTGCCATCGTCTGCATGTTCTAACGGCTGCGGTTGAATGCTGCCAAATACAGCTGCGCCACCACCCTCGTAACGATAAGTATGGGCTTCCTGGCCAACCAGGTATTCATCGCCACGTTGGCAATGCGTTAGCAGGCCGATCAGATTACTTTGGGTACCGGATGGTGCAAATAGACCGGTTTCGAAACCGAGCCGCTCTGCCGCTACCGCTTGCAAGCGGATTACCGTCGGGTCGTCTCCCCATACATCGTCCCCCAACTCGGCCGCTGCCATGGCAGCCATCATGCCGGGCGTTGGTTTGGTAACAGTGTCGGAACGGAAGTCGTACAGCTTATAGCCATTTGTGGCGGCTTGTGGGTAACTCATGCTATTTCCTGCCTGTGGAGTGAGGGGGGCGGGGGGGGCGGCCTATCGCACATCAACAGTGCTAGCGTCAGGCCGGTATATGGAGGAAATGTTGGCGATGTTTACGATTTCAAGCACCTGCCGGAATCGATAACGTATGTGCTGGGTAGCGCGAAATCCATCGGGGTACGGATACTAGGCGATAAGAACCTTTTCAAAGTCTGCTGCGCGTTAGCGATACGGCGTTGAAAACACCCTCGGATGCTCATTTACCATCAGTAAACTCTGCTTCCTCAGCTGTTTTCGCCTTGTCTTGCTCTAGCTCGCGAAACTTTGAACAGGTTCTAAGAAACGGCGATATCCGCAAGGCTTTGACAATTGATTCCTGTTTATTGCTTACGACATGACGAAATAAGCGCCTTCAATACCTTCGCTGACCCACGTCCTGGTACAACCCACTTGTTTGGCCCATGAGCGATTTTCAAAGGCTTACCGGCGATCAAGCCTTTGACGATCGGATCATCCGCTTTTATAGCAGCCGTCCAATTTTCTCCATCGCCACCTTCGCCGCCCGTTACCGTATGTTTGAACTGTGCGCCATTTATCTCAAACATGATTTGGGATACACCGTCCTCAATTGCGACGCGTGAAGGCCCAGAGATGGAGAGGCGCCCTTCCTCACAATCCAATCTCACTGCGCGGTCGTCGGTCTCGGGGATTCCGTATTGGACTAACGAACTATCGCCCCACCAAATGTACTTCTCTTGTGCCCAAGTGGTGCTAATGCAAAGAACAGAAACAAGTGAAAACCATAGCATTTTCATAGAGAAACTCGCTTTTGAAATTCATACACTTGTATACGTTCAATTATGGGTGATTGGATCGTAAGACCTTGAACAGGTTCTCAGGCAATAGGCAGCGTATTTAGCGCTTGGCAAAGCTCATCGTGAAGCTTTTGAACCGGCGCCACGTCAAAGTGTGTAACACCACTGCCAATCTCAGCGAGGAAGCGACAAGCAGCAAAATTTTTGGCGCTTGCCTCGTATTCCGCTATCCAAGCCAATCTCCGTGGCATGTGTTTGGGATCGACAGGCCAGACACCGGGCTGTGGCCGGATGTGGTCTTTGATGCCGATTCGCCATGGTTTGGGGCTGACTCTCGCGCGAAAGCAATGTTGGTTCAGGCACATCCGTACGTAGACAGGGTCGGCTTTCAGAGCGTCAAAGCAGGCTTTAACGGTCGGGTCACTTGGCTTGAAGGTTTGATGGGTGACCAGTACCCGCATACCGGCGGGAGTTAGGTAAAGGCGGAAGTGCCAGCTCGGATGCGTCTTGAGAAACTGGGCGACTCGAGCGCGAACCCCTGCTTCGTTGTCTTGGTGAAGATATCGGATGAATCGAACAAGGTAGGCGCAGATGGGACGATAGAAAATCAACACCGCGGCAAATAGGGCTATGCCGATAAGTAATGAGTGGGTAATCCATCCTATCGCGATCGCAATAATTGTACCCAGCACTGCAATGGGTCGTTGCAGATGCACTGACGGATCGGAAATGAAGTCGATATCAATGAAGAGGACGTCTGGGGTATTGAGGCAATGTGCGCCGTATAGATTTCTGGTTATTACCGTATCGCCATGTCTCGCGATGATTTCTTCCCGAATGGGCACGCCATCGGCACCGTTATAGGGCTTTTTGAGTTCTCTGCGTGGTAGCTTTTCACCGGCAATCAGGCGTTGAAGCGCTTCTTTTGCACGTAACTCGGCATGTGCTTGAGCCTCTGCAAGGCCTGTATCCGACCAACCAAAGCGTTTAACCGTGATGTGCTTCTTATCATGCAGATGTTGAATACTGCTTTCTGCCCAATACTTTGGAACGATCATGTGTAGTTTGCTCGGCAATCAGGTGGTTGCGCCGTTTGCCAATCCTATTGGCAAACGGTGTATCAAATCATACGCTTTAAGAGCCAGATTGCAGCTGCACAGTGGTACCGTGTACAGGTTCTCAGAACGTGTATCCCACGCTTACTTGATAATTGGTCAGATTGTTGAGCAATTTAAAGAGCGGGTGCAATTCGGTATAACGGGCGCAGGTATCACGCAGGTAGTTCAGCGCAATCGGCATGTCGTCGATGTATTGTATTTTGCCGTCGCGATGCGCCAGACGTGCGAAGGTACCGAGCGTGCGGATCTGGCGGAACACGCCCATGATCTCGAATTCGGCGTAAAAGGTATCGAAACTGGGCGGGACGGGCAGCCCTGCCTGACGAGCACCTTCCCAATATCGTATTGCCAATTCAAGGCGCAAAGATTCGGGCCACTGTACGTACATATCCTTCAGCAAGGAAGCCAGGTCGTACGTGACAGGCCCCAGGCGCGCATCCTGGAAGTCGATGACGCCGACCTGCTCTGCTAGCCCGGCCTGTGGCCCTTGAGAATGGCCGACTATCAGATTGCGGCAGTGAAAGTCGAAGTGGACTGCCACCTTCCCCTGCCCTTGCGCGCGCGCAACGAGGAGGGCGCGGCTACGCTCCCATACAGCCAAGTCATCGCCTTGCAGCGGTTTGCCTAGATGTTTGTCCGCATACCATTCAGCAAAACGGTTCAGGTCGTCCACCATGATGTCCGCACTGTAAACCGGTAGGTTTTCAGTGGGAGTGTCGCACTGCAAGGCAATCAGATCTTGGATTACCCAGCGGTACAGCACTTCTGCCTGGGCACAGACTTGGCGGTCAATTTCCTCCTGCTCGCGTTGGCTTCGGCTAGGGTCGTCTGGTGAGCGTAACGAGGCTAGAGCAGTTTGCAGGTCGATATCACCGAGGTCATCCAGGAGCAAAAAACCTTGTGCAAGGTCTTGGGCCAGGATTGTTGGCACCCGTAGTACGGGTTTCAGCAACGTTGCAATCTGAATAAAGGGTCGCAGGTCGTTACGGTCAGGCGGGGTATCCATGGCAATCCGACTGCTGCCATCGGCAAGCTGCACGCGGAAGTAGCGGCGGCTGCTGGCGTCACCGATTGGGTCGGACAAACTAGGGGATGTGCCAAGCTGAGCTTGTAGCCATTGGCGCAGCGTATTGATTCGTTCCATGGGTAGGTTTGTGCGAAGCGGGAAAGTGTGCGATTTTAGCGCACTTCGAGTTTCCCCCTGTTTCGCGTCCATGCCGCGTTTTTGCCCAACTCCCCTCATCCTGGCCCTATGCGCCGCCTTTTCTGCCCAAGCCGAAGACGTGCCGGGTAGTAGCACCATCCTTGCCGATCAAGTCGATGGCCAGGGTACGGCCACAGTGAAGGCCCAAGGGAATGTGCAAATAGATCGTGATGGCCGGCGCGTTGAAGCGGATTGGGTAACCCTGTTTCAAGATACGAAGGAATTACGTGCGGGTGATCACACCCGGCTTACGGAAGATCGAAATGTGGTGGAGGGTGGCCTTTTCCATCTCAGAGAGACCGATCGTACGGGCGAGATCTCCACACCTAGCTTTCGGCTTGGCAGCGGCAAGAAGCAAGGGCGGGGTGATGCACTAAAACTGTTGTTCGACGGCCCGGGTAAATATCGGCTGCAGAAGGCTCGTTTCACTACTTGTTCTGTCGGGGAAGATGATTGGTTCCTGAAGGCCGAACAATTGAAGCTCGATTACAACCGGAATCTGGGTGTTGCCCGCAGTAGCACGATCGAGTTCAAGGGGGTGCCTATCCTCTATTCTCCATATTTCGATTTCTCGTTGGATGGCTCGCGCAAGTCTGGTTTATTGACCCCCTCTTTCAACCTGACACGAGCAGGGGGGACGGAAATCTCAATACCCTATTATTGGAATATCGCCCCGAATATGGATGCCACGATTGCACCGCGGGTGATTACCAAGCGGGGGGTATTGCTGAATAACGAGTTCCGCTATCTGGAGCCCAGCTTTTCCGGCAAGGCCAATGTGGAATGGATTGGCAATGATCGCAATTTCAAAGGTGACCGCGCTAAAGACGACTCTAATTGGGGGGGGAGTCGTTACGCGATAAACCTTCAGCATAAACACATGCTGGCTGACAACCTGACAGGTGAGCTGAATTGGCAGAAAGCATCGGATGACCGCTACTTTGTCGACTTTGGTGACCGTTTGGCTGTAGCGTCGCAGACGTTTTTGCCTCGGCAAGGCTTGCTTACCTATGCGGTACCGGGTCTGAATATGCAGTTATTGGTGCAGCGTTACCAGACGTTGCAGGATGTGGCGAATCCTGTTGTCCCACCGTATGCGCGTATGCCGCAGTTCAACTTCAACTATTCTCCCGATCTGCGGTCTCTCTACCGTTTCGATCTCAGTGGGGAGGCGACAGTATTTAAATACGGCAGCCAGTTGAACGGGTTAAATGGGTTGAATAGCCGGACCCCGTTGGATGGTAAACGCAGCATTCTTTATCCCAGCGTCAGCCTGCCGTTTGAGCGTAGCTGGGGCTTTATCACCCCTCGAATCGGGGCGCATCTCACCCGATATACGCTGGATGGCGGCGGTAAGTTGAATCGTAATCTGCCGGTATTCAGCGTTGATTCCGGTGTTTATTTCGACAGGGACACCAATTGGTTTGGTACCGAGATGGTCCAGTCTTTGGAACCCCGAGCCTATTACGTGCGTATCCCCTATCGTGATCAGTCGGCATTCCCCAACTTTGATTCGGGTGTGGCGGACTTCAATTTTGCGCAGATGTTCAGTGAGAACCAGTACACGGGTGGCGACCGAATCAATGATGCCAATCAGTTGACGATGGCATTGACCTCGCGCTTGTTCGAACGGGATTCGGGCATTGAACGTGCACGGTTTGCAATCGGCCAGCGCTTCTATTTTGATTCACAGCGGGTGACCTTGAATGAAACTGCCCGTGGCGATGATGTGACAGCGTCGGACCTGATAGCAACCGTAGGGGGTCGACCGCATGAAAATTGGTGGCTGGATGCCAGCTGGCAGTATGACCAACAGAAGAGACTCACACGTAAGTCGGGTCTTAACCTGCGCTATCAGCCTATGCCCGGTAGCCTGCTTAACCTCGGTTACCGTGTCGACCGGCGCCACAATATCGAGCAAGCCGACATCTCGGGGCAATGGCCGCTGACGCGCAAGATTCATGCGATTGCGCGTTATAACTGGTCGCTGCCTAATGGCCGAGCTTTGGAGTCTCTGGCTGGGCTCGAATACAATGGCGGCTGCTGGGTTTTCCGAGCCGTCAGCCAGCGTTTCGTCAATACGGCCAACGAAACCAGTCGTACCTTTTTCCTTCAGCTGGAACTGAACGATCTGGCACCTATCGGCACTAATCCGCTGCAGACTCTCAGAGACAGTATTCCTGGTTACACCAAACTGAATTGATTATGTTCCCCATTTCTCGTCTTACCACGTTTCTCATTGTTGCCGTTCTGTGCCTTTCGGCCAACGCCGAGCCGATGTCACTCGATCGTATTGTGGCGGTCGTCAATAAATCGGTGATCACCGAGAATGAACTTAGCACGCGTGTTCAGACCGTAGTACAGAACTTTGCTCGCCAGAAGGTTTCCCCTCCGGCCGACGATGTATTGCGCCGCCAAGTGCTTGATCGGATGGTGAATGAGCGTGTTCAGGCCGACTTTGCGGCGGATACTGGTTTGCGGGTGGATGACCGGCAACTGGACCAGACCGTTGAGCGTATTGCCGAGCAGAACAAACTGAGTCTGCCCCAGTTCCGCCAGGCTTTGGAGAAGGAAGGTACGAGCTTCAAGACTTTCCGTGAGCAGATTCGCCAGGACTTGTTGCTGCAACGCCTGCGCGAACGTGAAGTGGATAGCCGAGTGTTCGTCACTGATGTTGAGGTGGACCAATATCTGACGGCCAACAAGGATGCTGCTCATGCCGAACAGGAATACAAGCTGAGTCATATCCTGGTTGCCATTCCCGAAGGGGCGGCTCCTGATGTTGTTGCGCAACGTGGCCAGCGTGCTGAAACTGCATTGCGTGCATTAACAAGCGGCAAACCTTTTGCTGAGGTCGCCGCAGGTTTCTCGGATGCTGGTGATGCGCTACAAGGGGGAGACCTGGGGTGGCGTTCGGCCGGCCGGTTGCCGCCGCTGTTCCTGGAAGCGGTCAACCCACTGGAAGCGGGTCAACACACCAGTATCTTGCGTAGCCCGGCTGGTTTTCACATTATCCAGCTAAATGAAAAGCGCCAGCGTGATGGCAAAGAGGTGGTCCGCCAGACGCACGCACGCCATCTGCTAGTCAAAGTAAACGAGCTGACTTCGGATACCGATGCCAAACAACGGATCAGCGAAATTCGTGATCGTTTGGTCAACGGACTCGACTTTGCTGAGCAAGCTAAGTTGCATTCCGAAGATGGTTCCGCCTCAAAAGGAGGGGACCTAGACTGGATTTCCCCTGGTGATACGGTGCCTGACTTCGAGCAGGCAATGAATGCCTTGAATCCAGGTGATATTTCGCAGCCTGTGCGTACCCAATTTGGTTGGCACCTTATTCAAGTGATCGAGCGCCGAGACCAGGATGTAACCCTTGACCGGGAAAAGGTGCGGGTGCGTACCGAGCTGCGCGAACGTAAGGCCGACGAACAATTTGAAGATTGGTCCCGCCAGATGCGTGATCAGGCATTTGTTGAATTGCGTCTGGACGAGAAATAACCAGCCATCCCCGCCGAGAACCTGTTTACGACGGATATTGCTACGCAGCCGTGATCAGGGTTATGTGTTGCTCTGTACCCTGCTGACAACCGCTCACGACAGATCGTAAACAGGTTCTAAGGCGGGGATGTTTGTTTTCAGCTCGGAATTTTGGGATAACGCAATGTCATCCATCCCCACGATTGCCATAACCTGTGGCGAGCCCGCAGGTATCGGTCCTGAACTTGCCGCAGCATTGAACCCGAACGGTTTTAATGCGCGGTTGGTATTGCTGGGTGATCGCGATTTGCTGAAAGAGCGTGTAGGGTTGTCCTTATCAGCAGCGCGTCTGCGTGATTACGACCCGACGACTAAATGCCAACCAGGCTGCATTGAAGTCCTGCATATCCCGTTGGTGGTGCCGTGTATGGCTGGCCAGCTGGATGTGCGCAATGCCAATCATGTCCTGGCCTTGCTGGATCGCGCAGTTGCCGGGTGTCAGTCCGGAGAGTTCGATGCCATGGTGACCGCCCCGCTGCATAAAGGGGTGATCTGCGACGCGGGGCATACGCACTTTACCGGCCACACTGAATACTTGGCAGAGCAGACCAATACGTCACAGGTGGTGATGATGCTGGCTGGGCAGTGCGATATCGTGGCTCCTGGCTATGCGCTGCGTGTTGCGCTGGCTACCACCCATCTACCGCTTCGTGAGGTGGCAGATACGATCAATGTCGAGTCGCTGATGCAAACCCTGCGTATTCTGCATGCGGATTTGGTCAGCAAATTTGGCTTGCCTCAACCACGTATTCTTGTTGCGGGCTTGAACCCGCACGCGGGAGAGGGCGGGCATCTTGGTCGTGAGGAGTTGGATGTGATCATTCCGGTTTTGGAACAGCTGCGTGGCGAAGGCATGCAGTTGGTTGGGCCTTTGCCTGCGGATACATTGTTCAACCCCCCTATTCTGAAGCAAGCCGACGCGGTGCTGGCGATGTATCACGACCAAGGCCTGCCTGTGCTTAAGCACGCTACTTTTGGCCAGGGTATCAATATCACCTTGGGTTTGCCGTTGATCCGTACATCGGTTGACCATGGTACTGCGCTGGATTTGGCAGGCACAGGCAAGGCCGATGGCGGCTCGCTGACAGCTGCGGTAGCCTTGGCCATTGCATTGGCGCAGTCATGTTGATGTAGCTTTGGCGGTTGGCAGGATGGCCCTACAATGTCGGCCATGAAACCGCATATCCCCCGTAAACGTTTTGGCCAGAACTTCCTGCAGGACCAAGGTGTCATCCGTGACATCATCAGCTGTATTAACCCGCAATCTAACGACGCCATGGTCGAGATCGGCCCTGGGCTGGCTGCGCTTACCCAACCGTTATTGGATAAGCTCAATACGCTGCATGCCGTTGAGATCGACCGCGATATCGTGGCTAACCTCACTGGCCGTTTCTCTGCCGATAAGCTGGTTATTCACAATTTTGACGCATTGAAGTTTGATTTCCGTGCGCTGGCTGATCAAATCGCGCCTAGTGGCCAGATTCGTCTGGTTGGCAATCTTCCCTATAACATCTCGACCCCATTGTTATTCCATCTGGCTGAATTTGCATCGCAAATCAATGATTGCCATTTCATGCTGCAAAACGAAGTGGTGCTGCGGATGGTGGCTGAGCCCAGCAATGCAGACTACGGCCGTCTGAGTGTGATGCTGCAGTACCATTTCCATATGGAAAAACTGCTAGATGTGCCGCCGGATGCTTTTTTCCCTCCGCCCAAGGTGGATTCCGCCATTGTGCGTATGATCCCCCGACCATTTGAACTGCAGGCCACAGATCTGGCGGCGTTGGAAAAACTGGTGGCTCAGGCATTCTCGCAACGCCGTAAGACTCTGCGTAACAATCTCAAAGGTGTTGTCGCTGATGCGAACTTCGAAGCCTTGGGTATCGACTCGGGAATCCGGCCGGAGAACCTGCCCGTATTGGACTACGTACGCCTAACAAACCACATACAAGCAAATGTTGGTATATAACTACAGTAGAATCTGAGAAAATACGGATGATCTAGGTGTTTTCCCTGCTATTTGTCAATTTGTTAGGGAATTCCCGCTTGTAGCTCGGTTTTGCATGGCTACACTTTGCCGATACGACAGGAACCTTCAGTGTCTATTATCCGATTTAACGCAGTCAACAAATGGTTCAAGGACTTACATGTCCTTAAGAATGTAGATCTCTCGGTAAAAGAAGGTGAGGTCGTAGTAATTTGCGGGCCTTCCGGGTCTGGTAAGTCCACCCTTATCCGCACAGTGAATCAGCTTGAAACTATTGGTTCTGGCGAGATCTGGGTTAACGGCCACAATGTGACCGACCCAAAAACGAACATTAATGAAGTTCGTGCGGATGTCGGCTTTGTCTTTCAGCATTTCAACCTTTATCCGCATCTGACAGTGCTCGATAACATCACACTGGCGCCGATTCAGGTTCGTAAGCAGCCGCAGGCCGAGGCTGTCGCCCTCGCAGAGGAGCTGCTCGGAAAGGTTGGGCTTGCCAATAAGCGCGATGCTTTCCCCAATCAGCTATCGGGCGGCCAGCAGCAGCGTGTGGCGATTGCCCGTGGCTTGGCCATGCGGCCCAAGGTTATGTTGTTTGATGAGCCAACCTCGGCGCTGGACCCTGAAATGATTGGTGAAGTGTTGAAGGTAATGAAGGACTTGGCGCACACGGGCATTACGATGATGTGCGTTACCCATGAGATGGGTTTTGCCCGTGAAGTGGCGGACAGGGTGGTATTTCTCGATCAGGGTGAGGTCGTAGAAATGGCTACGCCGACAGAATTTTTCAGCGCGCCTAAATCTGAGCGCGCCAAACAGTTTCTGCAGCAGGTTTTAACGCCAATGCATTGATCGTGGCTATAGTCATGACAGACGGGCCACGATACTGTCGAATATCTAAAGAAGGAGATACTGAGCAATGCGCAAAATCCTGATCCTGTCGGCCGCTCTGGCTGCTGCTTTTGTCGGTACCGCCAAGGCCGAAGAGTTGACCGGCACGCTTCAAAAGGTCAACGAAAGCGGCATCATCACTGTTGGTCACCGTGAATCTTCAATTCCATTCTCCTATCTGGATGACAAGCAAAAGCCGGTTGGCTACGCCATGGACCTGTGCAACCAGGTGGTTGCTGCGGTAAAGAAGAAGCTGAATAAGCCTTCCTTGGTCGTGAAGCTGGTCCCGGTTACCTCACAGACCCGTACCGCTTTGATGGTGAACGGCACAATCGATCTGGAGTGCGGCTCTACAACTAATTCGAAGGAACGTCAAAAGCAGGTTGCCTTCAGTGACTCTTACTTTGTCACCTCTGTACGCATGTTGGTTCGCGCTGATTCCGGTATCAAGAGTCTGGATGATTTGAGCGGCAAGCCTGTAGTGACGACCACTGGCACTACTTCCGATCGTTACATCAAGCAAAATGAGCAAGGCCACTCCATCGACGTGAAGAACGTTTACGCCAAGGACCATGCCGAGAGCTTCCTGATGGTGGAAACGGGTCGTGCCGCGGCTTTCGTGATGGATGATGTGTTGTTGGCCAGCCTGATTGCCAATAACAAGAATCCGAAGGATTTCACTATCGTCGGCCCGGCACTATCGGTGGAGCCTTACGGCATTATGATGCGTAAGGACGACCCACAGTTTAAGAAGGTGGCGGATGAGACCTTGGTGGGTCTTTATAAGTCAGGTGAGATCAACAAAATCTACGATAAATGGTTCATGAAGCCGATTCCACCCAAGAACATCACCATCAATCTGCCGATGAGTGAGAAGCTGAAGGAAGCGATCAAGAACCCGAATGATGTCGGGATCTGACTGCTGAAGCAGAAGTAGATGGTACTTTGACAACCGCTGTCATCTGGTTGTGACAAGCGCTTCGCAAAGTGCCCGGAGGGGGCTGAAAGGCCCCCTTTTGTATAGATTTTGCGGCTGGTAATGCCGGCGCAGAAATCCTGGGGAGTTTTCCATGGGTCATTACCAATGGAACTGGGCCATTATTCTTGAGCAAGTGGCCGGTACGGAAGAATATTACTATCAGTGGTTGCTCACCGGCCTTGGCTGGACGGTAGCCACTGCCTTGAGCGCTTGGGTGCTGGCCCTTGTGCTTGGTTCATTGGTAGGTACCTTGCGTACCGCGCCAAACAAGTTGTTGGCAGGTGCTGCCACCGCCTACGTCGAGCTCTTCCGCAATATCCCACTGATTGTGCAGCTCTTCTTGTGGTTCTATGTGTTGCCCGAGATGTTGCCAAAGAGTGCCGGTTTTTGGATGAAGCAGGATATGCCGATGCCGGAATTCATTACGGCTGCGGTTGGCCTTGGTTTGTTTACGAGCGCACGTGTGGCGGAGCAGGTACGTACCGGCATCATGGCTCTGTCGAGCGGGCAGAGGAATGCCGGGCTGGCACTGGGTTTTACATTACCGCAGGTCTATCGCTACGTCATCCTGCCCATGGCCTTCCGTATCGTGATCCCGCCTATGACCTCTGAATTCATGAACGTGTTCAAGAATTCCGCCGTGGCATTGGCGATTGGCGTTACTGAACTGACTTTCCAGATGCGTCAGATCACAGGCGAGTACGCCCCTGGTAATCCGATCGAGGTGATGACTATCGTCAGCCTTATCTATCTGATACTTGCTTTCTCGGTTAACCGCCTGATGGCCTTTATTGAGCGCCGCACACAAGTACCCGGCTTTATCAGCGGAGGTGGCAAATAATGGAGTTCGATTTCGCCGCCGTACGCAATTCGGCTGATTTTCTCTGGCAAGGTTTTCAGTATTCGCTTTCCCTCACGGCATTTGCCACTTGCTTTGGCATTCTGTTCGGCACTTTGCTGGCCATGGCGCGGTTATCCAGCATCAAGCCGTTGAATCTGGCGGCTTCCGCTTATGTAAACCTGTTCCGCTCTGTACCGCTGCTGTTGGTAATCTTCTGGTTTTACATCCTTGTACCGTTGATGACAGGCGTGCAGGTGGGGGCTGAAAAGTCGGCTTATCTGACGTTTGCCATTTTCGAAGCGGCCTACTTCTGTGAAATCATTCGAGCCGGTATTCAGTCTATTTCCAAGGGACAGGTATCGGCCGGTTATGCCATGGGTTTCACGTATGCCCAGAATATGCGGTATGTGATCCTGCCGCAGGCTTTCCGCAATGTTGTTCCGCTGCTGCTTACCCAGACCATCATCCTGTTTCAGGATACGTCGCTGGTTTATGTGGTGGGCGCGACCGATCTTTTGGGTGCCGCAAGCAAGGTAGCCAACCGCGACAATATTCCTGTCGAGATGTACGTTTCTGTTGCCGTCATCTACTTCGTTATCAGCTTAACGTTGTCGCGTCTGGTCAAGCGTCTGCACGCCAAGATTGCCGTGATCCGCTAAGGTTTTGAGGACCTACTCCATGATTTCCATCAAGAATGTTTCTAAATGGTACGGCAACTTCCAAGTGCTGACCGATTGCAGCACCGACGTGAAAAAGGGCGAGGTCGTGGTGGTTTGCGGCCCTTCCGGTTCGGGTAAGTCCACGTTGATTAAAACCGTCAATGCGCTGGAGCCATTCCAAAAGGGTGACATCATCGTCGACGGTATTTCGATTGCAGACCCTAAGACTGACCTGCCCAAGCTACGTTCGCGAGTTGGCATGGTGTTTCAGCACTTCGAGCTGTTTCCGCATCTCACGATTACCGATAACTTGGCGATTGCCCAGCAGAAGGTATTGGGTCGTACTCGCGAAGAGGCGATGGACAAGGGCGCCAAACTTTTAGACCGTGTCGGTCTGAAAGCCCATGCCGCCAAGTTTCCCGGTCAGCTTTCCGGTGGTCAGCAGCAGCGCGTAGCCATTGCCCGTGCGCTGGCGATGGACCCAATTGTGATGTTGTTCGATGAGCCTACGTCCGCGCTTGACCCGGAAATGGTCAATGAGGTGCTGGATGTCATGGTGCAGTTGGCTCATGAAGGCATGACCATGATGTGCGTTACCCATGAGATGGGTTTTGCCCGCAAGGTCGCCAGCCGGGTCATCTTCATGGACAAAGGCAAGATCGAGGAAGATTGCCTGAAGGAAGAGTTCTTCGGCAGCCCTCGGGGCGAGCGGGCGCAGCAGTTCCTATCGAAGATTCTGCAGCACTGAGCCAAATGTTATGCAAGGAAAAAGCCCGGCAATCCCGGGCTTTTTCTTTTTGAGCATGGATTGCGGACTAATCACGAAAATTAGGTGCCTGCTTGGTAATCTGCGCCATTGCAGCGGCTTCTAGATCCTTGGACACCAGCATGGCGGCATTCCAGGTAGCTACGTAGCGCAAGCCCTCTTCCACCGAATGGTCTCGCGCATAGTTGAGGTTGTCCTTGATGCCCCGTACGGTGAGCGGTGGCTTGGCGGCAATCGTATCTGCAATGGACATGACTTCCATCAGCAGTGAGTCGCGATCGCTCAGGCATTGGGCAGTCAGGCCATAACGTGTCGCGTCTTTGCCGGAAATTTCCCTTGCGGTAAATGCCAGCTCGCGCGTGCGACCATCACCGATGATCTTGGGTAGCCGCTGCAACACGCCGACATCGGCAACGATACCCAAGTCGACTTCCTTCAAGCAGAAATGTGCATCGGTTGTGCAGTAGCGCAGGTCGCAGGCTGCAATCAGATCCAATCCCCCGCCGATGCATGCGCCATGGATAGCTGCAATGACGGGTTTACGGCAGCGCTCAATCGCTGTAAGACTATCCTGCAGACCCATGATGAGTCGACGTAGCTTCTCTGCCTGCCGCCCCTGGCATTCGTCCTGCACCTGATTTTGCACTGCCATCAGCATCGTGAAGTCGATGCCTGCGCAGAAGTTTGCGCCGTTGCCGCTGATGATGGCGACCCGCGCAGGGGACTCCTCATCCAGCCAGTGCATCACTTCCTTGAGTTCGCGCCACATGGCTTCATTGATCGCATTGGCGCGATCCGGCCGATTCAGAATGATCTGGGCGACGTGATTTTCAAGCGTGATGTTGAGCGTGGTATAGCGTGGCAGAGACATAGACATATCCAATAAGGAAGTGCTGCGCTTGGAAACAGTTCATCAGCTCGCAGCGCAGCTGTAATCGCGGTGCCTACACCGCGTAGTCCTCAAGTGCATTTTGCTTCCTGCACTTCATAAGATCGTGAACAGACTTTTACGACAAATAATGCGCAGGTAAATAACCTACATGCCATTTCAGTTACGCTTCTTAGGAATCCAGGCCCAGACCATTTCACACTGAATCGGTTCATTGCCCGACTCATCCGTCACTGTCACCGGCACAGTGACATCACCTTTTTCCAGTGTGCGCACGTTTTGGATTTGCTCAGATGTCAGCGCAGCAATTGCTTTCAGATCACCCTGAGCGCGTTTTTTATACTCCACCTTCATACTTTTTAGCAAAGGCAGCTTATCGTCGGGAAGATTCATTCCCACCGCGAAGCCTGTTGCTGTTTCAGCCAGCAGTGCCATAGCAGCAGCATGCACACCCTTGATATGGTTCTGGTTCTTGCTGACATTCTTTATATGGCAGATAACCTTCTCAGTACTGATGGTCTCGAAATCCACACCGGCTGTACCGGCAAACTTCACATAACTGCCAAGCGCCTTGGAGCGCGCCCAGCGACGGATAGGGCCTGGTACTTTCTCGAATTTGTCGACGATACGGCTAAAGGCGTTGCTGAATTTTTCCATGCTGTCTTCCAGATTGTCCGGCAATGGGGCCGGAATCGTTATTTGGTTACTGCAAAATCAGGTGGCTTAGCGCGCACCTAAATCGAGCCTAAGCTGCTTCTTGATCGCATCGAGCCAACTGGGGTCAAAGCGCGCAACTTGTAGACCACCTTGCAGGGTGGCCAATAGCAGGGCGGCTTTGTCTTCGCAGCTGCCGGCAAAGCGAAAGTGTCCACTGCTTACCCCTTCATGCAATACGCTAGCGCACCATGCGTAAAGTTCGTGCATGAAGCCACGTGCTTCTTCCCGTACCGGATCGGGCAATGTTGCCCATTCGGCAGCCAGCATGCCGGTGGGACAAAGTCGTTCGCTATCGGCGTAATTTACCGTCAAAAGATCGACATACGCTTCAAGTTTGTCCCACGGGTCATGGCAAGTTGCGGCGTGGTGTTCTACCGATCTCTGGAAACGGCGGCGGAAGCGGGCAACCAGCGCCACTCCAAGGGCTGTCTTGCTGGGATAGTGGTAATGGATAGCCGCATTCTTCAAGCCCATGGGGCCAGCCAGATGCTGGTAGCTGAAACCATTGAAACCGCGTTCCAACCATAGGACTTCGGCCAGGTCGAGTATACGTTTGGCGGTATCGTTCATACGGCTCTCACTGTAACCAAGCAAGTGCTTGAATGGCAATGGTTGTGTTTGAGTCGACGGGCAATTTGAGCCGGCAAGTGAGGACGTAGGGCGCTTGTGACCGGGTATGATGCCTTTGAACCGATTTTCTTAGAGCCTGTTCAACGTCTGCTGTGCGTCAGCAATACGGCGTTGAAAACACCCTCGGAATGCTCATTTACCACGCGTAAACTCCGCTTCCTCGGCTGTTTCCGCCTTGTCTTGCTTTAGCGCGCGAAACTTTGAACAGGCTCTTAGAATCTGCTTACGATCTTGCTGCGCAGTAAGATCGTGATCCGGTTCTTAGCTTATAGTAGCTCGATACCTGGCAGACTTGCTGCACAGGTCGCTTTAACGGTATCTACGAAATCTTCTACATAAGCGAGCCCGGCTCGGCCTTTGGGGACGGCGGCATAAAGCTCACCATACAGGTGCTGATTTGTGATCGGGAGTGCAGTTACATATCGCCGTTCGAGATAAGGTGCTACAGCCCAGGCTGGTAGTGCGGCAACACCACGCCGGCTGGCGACAAGTTGCAGAATCGCCACGGTCAGTTCGCTGCTGCGCCGTTTGGGAGTGATGCCTGCGGGCCTTAGCACCTGACGCATGATGTCCAGCATATCGTCAGGAATCGGATAGCTGATCAGGGTTTCATTGGCAAAGTCAGCGGCATCGAGCTGACTCTTCCCGGCCAAGGCATGGTCATTGGCAAGCAGCCCAACGATTTCATAACGGAACAACGGGAAGTAATGCATCGGCTCGTCGGCATCTTTCTCCGACACGATCGCCACATCGGCTTCGTCTTGGTGGATCAGGCCCACCGGATCAGCATGAAAGCCGGAGACGATGTCGAGTTCTACTTCCGGCCAGCGGGGCCGGAATTCATCCATGGCCGGCATCAGCCAATCGAAACAGGTATGGCATTCAACCGCTACGCGCAAATTGCCGGCGGCTCCGTCGCGTATGCGGGCAATGTCGCGGCAAGTATCGGCAACGGCCGGCAGCACACTTTGCGCCAAAGCATGCAGGCGTTGCCCTGCCGGGCTGAGTTTGAGTGGCTGCGACTTACGCTCGAACAGACTCAGACCGAAATGATCTTCCAATTGCTTGAGCTGATGCGATAGCGCCGACTGGGTGAGGTTAAGCCGCTCTGCCGCACGCGCCACACCACCGGCGTCGAACAAGGCTGCAATCGTACGTAGGTGGCGTAGTTCAAGTTGGTGGTTCATGAGCAATATCGATGAAGAACTGGAAAAAGATGCGTTTGAATCATAAACATCCTGGTTCCATGATGCAAATTGCTCATTCACTTCCACTCACTGTTCAAGGATTGCTCATGTTGACCACACATACTCTCGGTTTCCCTCGTATTGGCAGCCAACGTGAATTGAAGTTTGCCGTCGAAAAATTCTGGAGCGGCAATCTGGATCAGCCTGGGTTGGAAGCAACAGGTCGTGAGTTGCGTTTACGCCATTGGCAATGGCAAAGGGAGGCTGGCTTGCGCTTTGTTGCCGTGGGGGATTTTTCCTATTACGACCAGATTCTGGATGCCACCGTACTGCTTGGAGGCATTCCCCGCCGTTTCGGTTTCGAGCCGACCACGTTGAGCCGTGCCCAATACTTTGAATTGGCGCGTGGCAATGCTGCCCAACCGGCGTGTGAGATGACCAAATGGTTTGATACCAACTACCACTTCCTGAAGCCCGAGTTCGATGCGGAAACCCGCTTTGACGGTGGCCCGCAATGGCTGTTTGATGAGTTGCAAGAAGCCAAGCTGGCAGGTTTTCAGGCCAAGGTGCAGCTGGTCGGCCCATTGACCTTGCTCAAGCTGGCGCGTGTACAAGGCGTCGACGCACTGGCCTTGCTTCCACGCTTGGTGCCAGCCTATGCGCGACTACTGAAGCAGCTGCAGGTAGAGGGTTGTGAGTGGGTACAGCTTGATGAACCGATTCTGGGGTTGGATCTCGACGCGCAATGGCTAGCAGCTTTTACACCGGTTTATCGTGAGCTGGCTGAGGCTCACCCACGCATTCTGCTGGCTACCTATTTCACTGGCGTGGCAGATAAGGTCGCGCTATTGCAGGCATTGCCTGTTGCTGGTGTCCATGTGGATGCGGTACGCGAGCCAAGCCAGCTGAGTGCATTTACCGATTGGCCGGTTGATAGGATTCTGTCGGTAGGTATTGTTGATGGTCGCAATATCTGGAAAACGGACCTCGATGCCGCGCTCGACAGGCTGACGCCTTTGTATGCTCGGCTGGGTGAGTCGCTCTGGCTTGCGCCCAGCTGCTCACTCCTGCATGTGCCAACTGACCTGGAACAGGAAACGAAGCTGGCAGATGGTATCAAGGATGGACTGAGCTTTGCGAAACAGAAGCTGGCGGAACTGGCTACCCTCTCGCGGGCGCTGTGTCTGGGACGTAGCGTCTGCTTTCAAACCTTGGAAGTTAACCGGCTGGGCTTGGCGCGTTTTCAAGCATTGCCTGCACGTAATAACCCGGCTGTTGCCGCGAGACTGGCTGAGTTGCCAGCGTATGGCCGAGGGTTAAGTTACGCAGAACGTAAGCTGCTACAACATGCCCGTCTGAATTTGCCGCTACTGCCAACAACGACCATCGGTTCTTTCCCCCAAACCCGTGAAATACGGGCGCAACGTGCTGCTTTCAAGCGCGGTGAGCTGTCCCAGGCGGATTACACGCGTGCGATGCAGGCCGAGATTGCCGATGCTGTAGCAAGGCAGGAAGCACTGGGTATTGATGTGCTGGTTCATGGCGAAGCCGAGCGTAGCGACATGGTGGATTATTTTGCCGAGCAGCTTGCCGGTGTAGCGGTCTGCCAGCATGGTTGGGTGCAGAGTTATGGTTCGCGTTGTGTGAAGCCGCCAGTGATCTGGGGTGATGTAAGTCGGCCCACTGCGATGACAGTCGAGTGGACACGGTATGCACAAACACTGACGCAAAAGCCAATGAA
This sequence comes from Chitinimonas violaceus, assembly GCF_052601015.1. Taxonomy (NCBI): domain Bacteria; kingdom Pseudomonadati; phylum Pseudomonadota; class Betaproteobacteria; order Neisseriales; family Chitinibacteraceae; genus Chitinimonas; species Chitinimonas violaceus. The sequence goes on from NZ_JBQXDJ010000001.1 coordinate 88,845, forward strand.
AGGCATGTTGACCGGCCCGGTGACGCTGGTGCAATGGGCGTTCGTACGAGATGACAAACCGCGTGCAGAAGTGGCGTTCCAGATGGCGCTTGCGTTACAAGACGAGGTCGCGGAACTCGACGCCGCCGGTATCGCGGTGATTCAGATTGATGAGCCGGCTTTCCGCGAAGGTTTGCCCCTCAAACAAGCGGATTGGCCGGCTTACCTGGACTGGGCTGTAAAGGCATTCAAATTGAGCGCTGCAGGTGCTCGGCCTGAGACGCAAGTTCACACCCATATGTGTTATTCGGAGTTTGAGGACATCCTGCCAGCCATTGCAGCCATGGATGCGGATGTGATCACGATAGAGACATCACGTTCGGCGATGACATTGCTGGATGCATTTGGTGAATTTGCCTATCCCTATGAAATTGGCCCAGGCGTATATGACATCCACTCGCCACGGGTTCCCCCGGTGGTGGAGATGACAACATTACTGGAACGCGCCTTGAGGGTGATCCCTGCGGAACGGTTGTGGGTGAACCCGGACTGCGGCTTGAAGACCCGGGCATGGGCGGAAACCGAGGCTGCACTGCGCAATATGCTGACTGCCACCCGACAAGTACGTGCCCGCTTGGCAGAGGTCGGCTCTATTGGTGTCACCAGTGTTTTGCCCACGATGGTTGCTCATTCAGCATGTAATTGTTCGCATCCGGCTGAATGACTGGTCTGCGTCACTAAAGATTCATGTGGACGTCACGCACGGGACATGTCTTTCTTCCAGGCTGGTGATGATGGCTCGGTATTCTGCCTTGCCAACACATCTCTCTGGAGGCTCTGCATGCGTCTGCCTTTGAATCGTGATGAATGGTTGGCACTCGACCAACATTGGACGCTGCGTTGTAACCGTGCCAGCCGGCATCACGTCTGGCGTGGATTCTTCGCTTGCATCAGCCGGCTGGGCGACGGGATATTCTGGTATGGGCTGATGATAGGGCTGGTGCTGATAAACGGCCAGTCTGCTCTACCTGCGGTTACACACATGGCAGGGGTGGGGCTGATAGGGCTGTTGTTGTATAAGTGGCTCAAGCGCCTTACCTCGCGCCCTCGCCCCTTCATGCGTTCCGACGCGATCTTTCGTGCCTACGACGTACTCGACGAATACAGCTTCCCCTCGGGGCATACCCTGCATGCGTTCAGCCTTAGTATGGTTGCCCTGTCCTATTTTCCTGCGCTCGCCGGGTTATTGGTGCCATTCACAGTACTGGTTGCGGCTTCCAGACCGATACTCGGCCTGCATTACCCTAGCGATGTCGTAGCCGGCGCGGCAATCGGTGCAAGTTTGGCAGGGCTGTCGTTTGCTTTTTTTTAGCACCGTGAACCCTGATCACTGCTGCGAAGTAAGATCGTAAGCAGGTTCTAGGTCGCATCGGATGCGCGATAGTGGCATCATCCTATCCATGTTCCAGAACCCATCTGACAACGAAATCCGTGCACTGCTTACGCGTAGCCACCGCCTTGCGGTTGTCGGCCTGTCGCCCAAGCCTGCTCGGCCCAGCTTTCGTGTTTCACAGCAGATGCAGGCTTGGGGTTACGAGATTGTGCCGGTGCGGCCTATGGTTGAGTCGGTGTTTGGTCAGGCTGCCTATGCACGTCTGGAGGATGTGCCGGGCAAGGTGGATATCGTCAATGTATTCCGGAACGCCGAAGAGGTGGATGCTGTAGTGGACAGCGCAATTACCATTGGTGCACCGGCGATCTGGATTCAGCAGGGCATCTCAACCACTCTGCTGCTCAGCGCGCCCAGTCCGCAGGACTTTTCGTGGTGATGGACCGCTGCATCATGGTTGATTACGCAAGGCTTTTATCTGCCTGACCGGGTTGACGCCAAGCCCGGTGGACGGTAAACCCTTCCCATTGTTGTATGTAATGGGCTCCCTCATGAAACTCCGTTTTACCAAGATGCATGGCCTGGGCAACGATTTTGTCGTGCTGGATGGCGTCAGCCAATCGCTACAGCTTACGGCCAATCAGCTCAAGCGGATTGGTGACCGCCATTTTGGTATCGGTTGTGACCAGATATTGCTGGTGGAGAACCCACATCACCCTGACTCGGATTTTCGTTACCGTATTTTCAATGGCGCGGATGGCGGGGAAGTCGAGCAATGCGGCAACGGTTCGCGCTGTTTCGTCCGGTTTGTGCATGACAAGGGCTTGAGCCGTAAACGTGCGATCCGGGTCGAAACGGCCAAGGGCTTGATCGTGCCCCAACTTGAAGAGAATGGTCTGGTAACGGTGGATATGGGTGCGCCGCGCTTTCAGCCCGCAGATATCCCCTTCGTGGCAGATTCGGAGGCGGTTACACACTCCTTGCAGGTGGGGGAACGGTTAGTCGACGTGACCGTGGTTTCAATGGGCAATCCGCATGCTGTGCAGGTGGTGGCGGATGTCAATTCTGCCCCTGTGGCGACGGACGGACCCATTATCGAATCTCATCCCCGCTTCCCGGAACGGGTGAATGCCGGGTTTATGCAGATTGTCGGTCGGAACGAAATTCGCCTACGTGTGTTCGAACGAAGTGCGGGCGAAACGCTTGCATGTGGTACCGGGGCATGTGCGGCTGTGGTGGCCGGTATTCGCCGTGGCTTGCTGGATTCCCCTGTATCGGTACATACCCGTGGGGGTGACCTCAGCATTGGTTGGGCTGGTCCAGATCTGCCTGTGCTAATGACAGGCCCGGCAGTGACGGTGTTCGAAGGTGAAATAGAGATTTGAGTGCTTGCGTAGCTTTGCTGAGAATAAGGGATTTGGGTCGGTTGTCTTATAACACCTACGATGTGCTGGACGGAGCATTTATGCTGCCATCGTTCTGAGAACCTGTTGACGATCTTGCTGCGCAACCGTGATCAGGGCTCATGTGCTGCTCGAAATCCTCATGTACTCCAGTACATTTAGGTTTCTGCGCTGCGCTTTACCCTGCTGACAGCTGCTCGCGACAGATCGTAAACAAGTTTTGAGGACTTGTTCGCGATCTGAACCTATCAAATCAATCAGAAAATGAGAAACGCCATGTCCATTCACTCCCCCGATGTCGCTACCTGGCTTAAAGCCAACCCACACTTTTTCGAGGAATATGCCGACCTGGTCGCGGAGATATTCATTCCGCATCCCCATGGAGGCCGCGCTATTCCTATTGCCGAGCGGCAAATTCTTGCCCTGCGGGAAAAGAACAAGCTGATCGAGAACAAGCTGGCCGAGTTGCTGCAATTTGGCGAGGAAAACGACCAGATTGGTGACAAGGTACATCAGCTCAGCATGGCATTGCTGCAGGCGAGGGATTTGAGTGGGGTGTTGGCGACGCTGAATTACCACCTGCAGGAACATTTCCGCGTGCCGCATGTGGCCATACGCCTATGGGGTAATGAAGTGGATGAGACCCTGAGCGAATTCGCGCCAGTCAGTCCCGATGTACAGCAGCTCGCGCAGAGCCTGGGTTCGCCTTACTGCGGCCCTTATGTCACTGATGAAGTGGGTGAATGGCTGGGTGAATCATCGGTGCGTCTGAAATCGTTCGCACAGGTGGCGCTCAAGATTGATGGCGCACCCTTCGGATTGTTGGTGCTGGCCAGTGAAGATGTACAGCGTTTCTACCCGGAAATGGGTACGTTGTATCTGACGCGTATTAGCGAATTGGCGTCTGCTGCTTTGGCGCGTTGCCTGGATTGAGTGGCGGTCGATGACGCCACTGGAAAGATTCGAGCGGTATCTGACAGGTGAAGGTGGCAAGTCGGTAGCGACACGGGATGCCTACCTGGCCGATGCGCAACTGCTGTTGGAGCTGTCCGAAGGCTGTCCGCTGGATAGCCTGACAGCGCGTGATATTCGCGGTTTTGTACGGCAGATGAAGCAGCGGAAGCATGATGCGCGCACTATTGCACGCCGTTTGTCTGCATGGCGTACTTGGTATCGCCTGTTGGTGCGCGAGGCAGAAGGTTTTAGCCTAAACCCGGTGGCTTCAGTACGCGCACCGCGGGCACCGAGAAAACTCCCACGTCCGGTCAGTGTGGATGGGACTGCGGGGTTTCTGGATAACCTGAACGATGGCGATCCGCTGGCCTTGCGTGACCGTGCCATGTACGAGCTAGCGTATTCATCGGGTTTACGGGTGTCGGAACTGGTGGGAGCGAATCTTGCTGATCTACATCCAGACGCCACCTTGCAAGTGCGCGGTAAAGGTGGCAAATCGCGCATCGTGCCTGTTGGGCGGTTAGCGCTGGCGGCAATTGCCAATTGGTTACCCTGCCGTACAGTTCTACTACAAGCTGGCGAGACGGCGTTATTCCTGAACCGGTTCGGCCGGCGCATGACTACCCGTGCGGTGCAGATGCGGATATCGAATTGGTCGGACAAGCTCGGGTTGGGCGATAAGTTGCATCCACACCGTTTGCGGCATGCCTGCGCCAGCCATTTCCTACAGGCCAGTGGCGATTTGCGGGCCACGCAGGAATTGTTGGGCCACGCCAGTATCGCCACCACACAGGTTTATACCCATCTCGATTTCAACCGGCTTTCTGCGGTGTACGACCAAGCCCATCCACGCGCCAAGGGCAAAAAATAGAAGTTTCCATCGCGTGTACTGATCTAATTCGGGAGGTTTTCATGGATATCCAACGTATTAACCCTACGCAGCGCTGGTCGGACGCAACTGTCTATCAGGGGCTGGTCCATTTTGTCGAAGTGCCCGCAGATCTTCATGCGGATATGCGAGGACAAGTCAAACAGGTACTGGCTCAGGCTGAAAAGACGCTCGAACTGGCAGGTAGCGACAAGTCCAGACTATTGATGACCACCATCTACGTGACCAACCTCGCCAATGTGCCGGCGTTGAATGCGATATGGGATGAATGGCTGGCCCCAGGTTATGCGCCTGTTCGTGCCTGTTTGAAGGTGGAATTGGTCAATCCGGATATGTTGGTGGAGATGGCGTTTGTAGCCGCACCAAAATAGTAAGAACCTCTCAAAGTCTGCTGCGCGTCAGCAATACGGCGTTGAAAACCCCCTCGGAATGCTCATTTACCACTTGTAAATTCCGCTTCCTCGGGTGTTTTCGCCTTGTCTTGCTTTAGCTCGCGAGACTTTGAACCTGCACGATCTGTCGCGAGCAGCTGTCAGCAGGGTGAAGCGCAGCGCAGAAACCGGAATGTACTGGAGTACATGAGGATTTCGAACAGCACATGAGCCCTGATCACGACTGCGCAGTAAGATCGTGGATGGGTACTTAGTCTGCATTGATCAGCCATACCAACTGGCCGTGACAAGCCTCATTCAAGTATGCAATGAACGTGGTTGTTTCGTGATCGAGCAGGCTGAAGCTGAACAGTACCCGGCTGCTGTGTTCCACCTTCAGCTGGGTTGCGCCTGCTGCTGATATTTGTCGGCGTAGCAAGCCTTCCAAGGCGTAAGGGACAGTGCAACGTAAGGTTGTCCGCTTTTGCAGGGGCAATTTGTCTGCCACCAGTAGGGCTTGGGCGACGGCATCGGTGTAGGCGCGGACCAACCCGCCCGCCCCAAGCTTCACGCCGCCAAAGTAACGCACCACGGTCGCCAATACACCTTCGAGTTCCTGGTGGCGCAGCACATTCAACATGGGCAACCCTGCCGTGCCGGATGGTTCACCGTCATCCACAGCAGCAGATTGTCCGCCTGCCAACAGTGCCCAGCAGACATGTGCAGCACCGGGGTGTTCGGCTTTGAGCGTTGCGACACGTGTCTGCGCCGTGCTCCGGTCGCTCATGGGTTCCACGCAGCAGATAAAGCGGCTCTTTTTGATTTCCAGGATGTAATGCGCAGGGCTTGCCAGCGTAAAGGGCATTGTTGTTCCAGCTTGCTGTTGAAGCCTGTTTTTATGTGCAGTTGGCATTCCAGTTCTGGATAGCAGCCTTGCGGGTGCTGGCCTGGGCGCTGATGACATTGCAGTTGCCATTACGGCCAAATTTGGCGCATTCGACCCAGAAGCGATTCGAACCTGCCTTCATAACCTCGCCCGGCGAACCGCACTTTTTGCATGGCTTTGGGTTGAGGGGAAGGTTATCGGTCATGGTGATGTTCCTGGTACGGTCGAACTCGGGGGGTGATAGTACGCCATCTGACTGCCTTGAGGTTTGGCCGCTGGGTAAAGTCGGCGGGGGAAATCAACGCCAGCCCGGTACAATGGCGTATTCCCCTGTTTAAAAAAGTGTAGCCCCTGTGGCTGCCACGGAGTCCGTTATGCCCAATGACTTGCGCAGCCTGCTTGCTACTGCCTTTGCCAACCGTGCTGATTTGTTGGTTCAGCTGCATGCTGAGGAAACCAATGCCTACCGTTTATTTCACGGCAGTGTGGAAGGTATACCCGGTTTAACGGTGGACCGTTATGGTGATCTGCTGCTCGTGCAAACCTTTCACACACCATTGGCAGAAGGCGAGTTGGATGTCATCGGTGCTTACTTTGCTGGCGTACTGCCGGGTCTCACCACGGTTTACAACGATCGTAGTGATGCCAATTCACGTATTCGCAATGCGCTGGCAGATGCCGAATTGGAAGCAGCCATGCTGCCGCGCGAGGCAAAAGAGCTGGGCATCAACTACCGTATCCAGGCCCGTCATGCCGGTCAGGACCCCTGGTTGTTCCTGGATATGCGCGCCGGCCGTCGCCGCGTTATCCAGGAAGCCGAGGGTAAATCAGTGCTGAACCTTTTCGCTTATACCGCCGGGGTGGGTATTGCTGCCGCCAAGGCCGGGGCGCGCTTTGTGATGAATGTGGATTTTGCCGAGTCGAGCATCATGGTGGGGAAGGAAAATGCCCGACTCAATACTCTGGCGACACGGCCGCGGTTTGTACAGAGCGATGTCTTTCCCGCGGTACGCCAGTTGGCAGGTATAGGCCAGCCGAAAATGGTGCGTGGTAAGCGCATGCCTCCCTTCCCTACGTTGGAAGCACGCCAGTTCGATCTGGTCTTCCTGGACCCACCGCGCTATGCCAAGAGCCTTTTCGGGGTGGTGGACCTGATCAATGATTACAGCAGCGTATTCAAGCCGGCACTTCTGGCCACAGCGCCGGGTGGCAGCATCATTTGCTGTAACAATGTCGCCCAGGTGGATGCTGATGCCTGGCTTGACCAGTTGCAACGTAGTGCAGCGAAGGCTGGCCGGCCAGTGCGTGAATACGAATGGATTGCGCCGGAAGCTGATTTCCCTAGCAGTGATGGCAAGCACCCACTGAAGATGGTGTTGCTGCGTGTGTGAGTAAGTAGGAAAAGTGTGCAGACCTGCTGACAATACGCTGTCAGCAGGTCCTGTTTAGTATGCATGGTGTCGCACCAATTGGTGTTATCCAACTGACAGGAGCATTCCCATGCATGCTGCAAACTGGTTTGAACTGCCTACTCATGATCTTGCCCGCGCCACGCGTTTCTATGCGGCTGTATTGGCGACGGAATTGACAGAGGATGACAGTGTCGGTGATGTACAGATGGTCATGCTGCCACATGGTAAGAGCAGAGTTGGCGGTGCCTTGGTGAAATGCCGGCATATGCAACCCGAGGCGACCGGTACGCTGGTCTACTTGAACACGCCAGACCTGGATGCTGTATTGGGGCGGGTAGAAGCTGCGGGCGGTGCAATCCTCATGCCCAAGACTTTTTTGCGTGAGGATATTGGGTCGATCGCCATCATGCGCGATACCGAAGGCAATAGTGTCGGCCTGCATAGTAGAGGCTGATTAACATCCGGTCGGTTGGGCTGGTGCATCGTCGCCCAGCCCTAATTCACAAAGAGCTTTCGCATGCGTCGAGCTGATCGCCTGTTCCAGATCGTCCAGTTTCTACGTGGCAGGCGGTTGACCACGGCCAGATGGTTGGCGGAGCGGTTGGAGGTATCCGAACGTACCATCTACCGGGATGTACGCGACCTGTGTTTGAGCGGCGTACCGATTGAGGGTGAAGCGGGGGTGGGTTATGTCTTGCGCCATAAGCTTGATTTACCCCCGCTGATGTTTGATCGCGAAGAGCTGGCGGCGTTGCGGCTGGGAGCGGAAATGGTGGTTGCCTGGAGTGACCCCCAGCTGGCCCGGGCGGCAGAAGCTGCGCTGGCCAAGATCCGCAGTGTGTTGCCAGCTGATATGTTGCAGGGGATGACGCCATTGCACGCACCGGCGTTTCCTGGCCAACATGAAACGGCATTTGCCCCATTACGCCGTGCTATCGATAAGCAGAAGGTGGTGCAACTGTACTACCGTAAGCCTGATGGAGAAGCCAACCAACGTAATGTCTGGCCATTGGGCCTTTTCTTCTGGGGCAAAGTCTGGACATTGGTTGCGTGGTGTGAATTGCGTACGGCACACCGGCAATTCCGTCTGGACCGCATCGAAACTATTACTGTGTTGGACCAGGATTTCCGCCCAAGCCCGGAGCAGACATTGCGTGCGGCTTTACGCGCTGTTGGAGCATCAAGCGAATTGTTTGATTAATTAGTTGAGTTCTTTATCCGGAGGGCAAAGGCTTTCTTGATATTCCTCGGCGAACTTCTCTATTTTGAGAAAATTCTGCTATTGACACCAATTATTTTTTATTTGATACCCATATAGGTATCAGTTAGCACACCAGCTATATTTCTTTTCGATGCCGCCATTATTGGAGGTGACGCCAAGGCAATCCAGCAATGAAGAAAAAAGTGTCTGGTGCTCAATAATATTGTCTTGCTTTTGGCGAATACGTTCAAATGCATCGCGATTCTTGGCTTCTGCTAACCACAGGTCAGAAGCCCAAATAATGAAAGGTACTTTTCGCTGCTCAATAGGAGCAGTTAATTTAGGACTGCCATGCCTCAATATTCCATTTTCCCCTAGAGATTCTCCATGGTCCGAGGTGTAAATCAGCACCGCTTTCTTATCGCGCAGCTTTTCAAAGGTACGTGATAAGAACGAATCTGTGTACAGGATACTATTGTCATAGGAATCTACCAGCTCACTGATCGAATGGCTATCTTGATGAAAGAGGTCGAACGACTTTGGGTATCTCGCAGAGTATTTGTAATGAGACCCCATAGTATGCAGTATGACTATGTGTTTGCCATTTGGGTGTTTTTTAAGTGAGTCAGAAAAATCTGGGAACATTATTGAATCATATATTGGGAGCTTAAGATTATGAGCCTCGGTTGCATATGTCTCGCTAAATTTATAATTATCGCTACCTGTTTTTAAGTAGAATTTGATTTCACCTTGGGTCGAGAAAAGATCTATAGAAAACCCGAGAGACTTAAAAACTTTAAAGACGTTTTCTTCTTTAAGAATCGGTCTGGATTGAATTGAGCTATCTGCGGTTCCACCAGGTCGGACAAACATACAATTAAGAGATGAACGAGTGATGGTGTCACATGAATGCCCTCGTAATGCAATCAGATCCTTTTCCTGGGTTAATAGTGGAGTGGTATTCCGTGCATAGCCGAAGATACCCATATGATCGTAACGGGCCGTCTCGCCAATGACTACAACTAAGAACACGTCATCATTATATTTTGGCAACGCATAATTAAAATGCTTTGAAGGGTCAAATAACGCTTCTTTATCTTTGTAACGTCGCCAAGAATCGTAGGCATACACGATTGTCGCCAGCATCCAATTGGTGGGGTTGTACGTTTGAGCAATTACGACAGCAGGCTGTGCCATCTTGAAATTACTCTCTTCTTCATATTTTTCAAATAAGTCAAAGCTTGATGATAAAAAATAGAAGATGTAGAGTAAGCAAGCAGGGCCAGAGAGAATATATGCCCATGCCTCTGGAGATTTGAACCATGGATAGTTAACGGAAGCTTTGAATTTATACTTCCACAAAAGACCTGTAGGTAGTATGCCAAATGCCAAGTTCCACAGAATGAATCTTGAATCTAAAACTTCCTCTAGAATAATACTATTTTCTGTAGTGAAAACAGCTTGGATTATTCCATAATCGATGACGGTATTGTAGAAAAGTACAAAGTAACTTGCGATAGAAGATGTGATGAATATGAAAGATGTAGTGACTCTAAGAGGCGTTATTCCAAGAAAACCAGCGCAATATAATGGTAAGTAGGAAAAAGAGAAAAGAAATAAAAAGCCAGAGAAAAGTAGAGTAGAGCCAGTTGTTTTATGAAACGCTGAAATATTAAAGAATAATGATATATAAAGACAACATAGTGCTGTAAGTAAGAATTTTTTACTCATATGTACCTCTAGAAGTACTGATTAGTGCGATATACCGTTGATTCGTGGCAGAAATGAAATGAGAGATAGGGTCGGATCGGTTGTCAGTCTTCCGTTGAACTCACGCTCCAGGAAAGCCGTACGATCGGATAAGTCATACAAGCAGCGTGTGAGCTCGGTAATGAGGTCATCGTATGCCAGCGAGAAGGAGTGCCCTCGAACAATGCCAAATCGCCTTCACGGTATTGCGTTGATTTTCATAGGTGCTGGACACCAGTACAGTGAGGTCACAGTTGAACAGTTGGTAAGTCTCTTTTCGGTCGACAGTTTGGCGCACAAGCATATTTCTCTGATAACTAATAATTAGTAAACTCTTATATTCTGTCGATTTCGATGTTAGTAAGCCAGTGGTGTAAACCCAGCCCATCGGCAAAATATGCTGTCAACAGCTGCCCAGGTTATGTTTCTCAGTCCGGTATTTCGTTTGGGCATTCACACCGAGCAAGGCCTTCAAACATCAATAGCGGCGGGCCTGCGCAGCAAGGGTTGCTCAATACGGGGTCGGTTGGATGGCAGATCGGTTGGAATTATCAAAACGCACCACTACCGGGATGTAGGATGTACGTGACCCGTGCCTTAGCGACGCTGAGGCTGGAGGAGGAAATGGTAGTGGCACTGGAGTGCTAGGGCGGCATTTGTCCCTTTATCCTGCGCTACTGGTATGCAAAAGGAGGGGCTCTATTACCGTAAGCCGAATGAGGAGGCGAATCAGCGAAATGGCTGGCCGCCTGGTTGTGTGGTGTGGGCTGCGGAAGTGCATCGGCAGCTCGGTCTGGACCGTCCTGAAACCATCACCGCGCTTGACCAGGACTTTCGCCCGAGCCCGCGCAGACGTTACGTACCGTATTACGCGCTGTTGGGGCTTCGAGTGAGCTGATTGATTAATCGACGAATGCCGCAGCCGGTGGTGGGAGATTTACTTCCTTCACGCTGAAAGCCTCGCCGGTTTCGAAGAAAGTACCACCTGCAACGTAATGGATTGAACGTGGGCGGCCTGATTCGAAATGCCAGTGGCCGTTGCTGAAGTCACATGGGTCTGCCCATGCTGCAACGACTTCCGCAATAAACAGGTCGTACTTGTCCTGGTTGCGCCGCTCTTCAATCACCTTGCATTCCAGCCATCCCACACATCCATCCAGAAGAGGTGCACCGATCTTTTCCGCCTCGAAGGTAGTGAGGCTGAATTCGGCGAATTTGTCGCCATCGCGACCACTGCGATTACCAACGGCTTCGGTCACTGCGGCAAGGGCCCGGGCGGGGATGTTCAGGGCGAACTCGCCACTGGCTTCGACCAGTTCTCGGGTCAGGGTGTTTTTGTCGATGACGACAGTGATCTTGGGCGGGTCGAAATCAAGCGGCATGCTCCAAGCTGCTGCCATGACATTACGTTGGTCGCCATAAGCGCTGGAAACCAGTACCGTGGGGCCATGGTTAAGCAGGCGGTAGGCCTTTTTTAGGTCGACGGCTTGGCGCATTAGATGTCTCGCTGATTAAAACGATTAGAAGCATCTTATATGAGGTCGGTTTTTCCATCTGCAAGCCAGCGCTGTACGCCCAGTCCTGCGGCTCGACCGCTGGCAAAACATGCCGTCAACAGGTAACCCCCGGTTGGCGCTTCCCAGTCCAGCATCTCGCCTGCGCAAAACACACCCGGCAATGCTTTCAACATCAACCCAGTATCGAGCGCTTCAAAGCGTACGCCACCTGCGGTACTGATGGCTTCATCAATCGGCCGTGGCGCTTTCAAGACGATAGGCAGGGCTTTGATGGCGACCGCCAGCTTTGCCGCATTCTGAAAATCATCTTTATCCAGGCATTCGCGTAACAGGCTGGCTTTGACGCCTGTCAAACCAAGCCGGCTTTGCAGATGGCTGGATAGTGAACGCGACCCCCGTGGATGGGTAACTTCAGCCAATACGCGTTCGGCACTGTGGTTGGGTAATAGATCAAGCAGTATGGTGGCGGTGCCTTGGGTGGTGATCAGCTGCCGGACACGTGCAGCGAAGGCGTAGATCAGACTGCCTTCAACACCTGTTTCGCTGATCACGAATTCGCCAGCTTTATATTGAGTCTGGCCATGGATGTCAGTGACGGCCAATGCAACCGACTTTAATGGCGCGCCGGCAAATTTCTCGCGCAGGTGTGTGCTCCAACCAACGTCAAAGCCACAATTGCTGGGTTGCAGCGGTGCGGTTTCAATACCTCTTTCTGCCAACAACGGCAGCCAACTCCCGTCGGAACCGAGTCGCGCCCAACTCCCACCACCCAAAGCCAGCACAGTGGCCGCAGGGCGTAAGGTGGTTTCTCCTGCAGGGGAGGTGAAACGTAATGCTCCGGTAGCATCCCACCCCAGCCAGCGGTGCCGTACGTGCAATTGTACCCCGGTGGATTTCAAGCGATGCAGCCAGGCACGCAATAACGGCGCGGCTTTCATATCGGTAGGGAAGACTCGGCCGGAGCTGCCGACAAAGATCTGGATGCCCAAACCATGAATCCAATCGCACAGATCGGCGGGGGAAAAGTCCGCCAGCAGGTGTGCGATATCGGTTTCGCGCTCGGCGTAGCGACTCAGAAATGGTGCGAGCGGTTCGGAATGGGTGATATTCATGCCCCCCACGCCCGCCAGCAGGAATTTACGCCCTACCGATGGCATGGCATCAAAGACATCGACCCGGTGGCCGGCATTGGCCAGGACTTCCGCAGCCATCAAGCCAGCGGGGCCGCCGCCTATGATGGCGATGTGTTGTTGGGAGGGATGAGTCATGCGGGTCTAGCCGGTGGGCAAAGGGCGCGATTCTACCTAAGCCGTGCTTCGATTGCCTCGCACAGGCAGCGTAAGACCTTGATGCGGGCGTAGTATTTGTTGTTTGCCTCGATTAGCAGCCAGGGGGCTGCGGGAGTGCTGGTCCGTTCGACCATATCGTGTACCGCTTCACGATAAGCCGGCCACTTTTCACGGTTGCGCCAATCATCGTCGGTGATTTTGAATCGCTTGAAACCAGTCTCTTCTCGTGCCTGAAAGCGCTTGAGCTGTTCGTCTGCATCGATCGCCAACCAGAATTTGACGACGATATAGCCGGCATCATGCAGTTGCTGCTCAAAGTCATTGATTTCGGCATAGGCTCGCATCCAATCTGGTTCTGCCGCGAAACCCTCTACCCGTTCCACCAGAACCCTGCCATACCAGGACCGATCGAAAATTGCGAATCTTCCTTGCCGCGGCAGCCGTCGCCAAAACCGCCAGAGATAGGGTTGGGCCAATTCCTCCTGTGTCGGGGCAGCAATCGGGTGAACGTGATACTGCCGAGCATCCAATGCGCCAGTTACCCGGCGGATCGTTCCACCCTTGCCTGCGGCATCGTTTCCTTCGAAAACCACCAATACACCATGTTCGCGTAGCTTGGGGTGCCGGCTAAGCGTATTGAGCCTGCCTTGAAGCGTTTCCAGTTGGTCGGTGTAGTCGGTTTTGCTCAGCGGTTGGTTCAACACAAGCCGGTCGAGTATCCGCAAACCATCCCGTGGTGTGAGTAAAGGTGATTTGGGGGTGTGATGGGGAGCCGCTTTAGCCATTCCTTGCTGCAGCGCTTCGAGCAGCAATTTGCCGACGGTAAGGTTGCGGTAACGTTCGTTCTCGCCCTCGACAACCATCCAGGGCGCAGCGCCTGTGCTGGTGCGCATCAGCACGGTCTCTGCCAGCTGGCGGTAGGCATCATAGTGTTTGCAGTGTTCCCAATCGCGCTCGCCAACCCGCCAGCGGGTTCGTGGGTCTTTTTCCAGCTCAGTCAGCCTGGTTTTCTGGGCTTTTTTGCCAAGATGAAACCATAGCTTTAGCAGCACTATTCCTTCTTCGGCCAGCATGGTCTCGAACCGGATGATCTCATCGAGCCGGGCAGGCAGTGCGGCAGTATCTTTGTCTGCCTGAAATTGGGTGAAGACGGCATCGGAATACCAGGAGCCGAACAGGATGCCGATGCGCCCTTTGGCTGGTAGAGCCCGCCAGTAACGCCACATCGGTGGATATTGTTCTTCATCGCCACAAATATCGCCAAAGGCGTGAGTATCGATCAGGCGCGGGTCCATCCACTCGTTGAGCAGATTCACTGTTTCACCCTTGCCTGCGGCATCCACGCCATTGATCAGTATCACGACCGAAAAGCACGGTTCATTCTGCAATGCGTATTGGGCATCGAGCAACGCTTCGCGCAGGGCTGGTGTCTGAGCCTTGTAGTCGGCTTTGCTAACTTGATGACCGAGTTCGGCAGCTTCAAACATGGAGCATTCCGAGGGTGTTTTCAACGCTGTATTGCTGATGCACAGCAAGCTTCGAATAGGTTCATAAGAGACTCCACGATCTGTCGCGAGCAGTTGCGCAGGCGGATCGTGAACAGGCGCTTACGCAGTAATCAACCCACGCTTCCTCAACATCGGTTCAACTTTCGGGTCACCCCCGCGGAAGGCACGGTAGGCATCGGCCGGGTCTTGCTTATTGCCTGTGCTGTAGATGTGTTGCAACAGCCGGTTGGCAACGGCGGGCTCGAACGGGTCTCCAGCTTCCTGGAAGGCATTGTAGCCATCAGCATCCAGCACCTCTGCCCACATGTAGACGTAATAGCCTGCTGCATACCAGGGTCCGGAGAACAAATGGCTGAAGTGGCTCAGGTAATGCCGCTGGCCGATGTCCGTGGGTACGCCCAGTAGCTCGCGCTGTTCAGCTTCGAAAGTGGCGATGTCCACCGGTGTGCCATTGGGCAAGGAATGCAAAGCCATGTCGATCAGCGCTGGGGCGACATACTGTACGGTGGCCCATGCTTGGTTGAATTGGCTGGCCGCTTTGAGTTTGTCCAGCAGCGCGGTTGGAATCACCGCACCGCTTTGATAATGGCGGGCATGTTGCCGCAGTACCGATTCTTCCTTGGCCCAATTTTCGAAGATCTGCGAGGGCAGTTCGACAAAGTCACGTAACACCTGGGTCCCTGCCAACCGCTCATACCGCACCTGCGATAGCAAACCATGCAAGCCATGGCCGAATTCATGAAACAGGGTGCGTACATCGTCAAAGCTCAAGAGCGTGGTTTCAGCCTTGGCGAAGTTGTTGTTATTGATGACGATAGGCGTGGTGCCGCCAGCAATACCGGATTGGCTGCGGAAGATGCTCATCCATGCACCGCTGCGCTTGCTGGGGCGCGCGAAGTTGTCACCTATGAACAGACCGACAAAGGCATTGCTGCGATCCCAAACCGACCACAATCGGGCATCCGGGTGGTGGAGCGGGATATTGTGCTGCTCGATGAATTTGAGGCCAAACAGGCGGCCAGCGCAGTCGAACATGGCAGTGATCATGTTCTCCAGCGTGAAATAGGGCTTGATCTCGGCATCGTCGAGGTCATAGCGTTGCTGGCGGACCTTTTCAGCCAGATAGCGCCAGTCCCATGCTGCAAACGGTGTAGCTAAGCCAAGCTCCTGCGCCTTCTCGTTCAGTATGGCGCGGTCGGCGTCTGCTTTTTCCAGTGCGGGTTGCCAAGCCTGTTCCAGCAGATTGAGCACTGCTGAGGTATTGCCCGCCATGCGATTGGCCAGCTCGTAATCGGCATAGTTTGCATAGCCAAGCAGCGCTGCCTGTTCCTGGCGTAGGACGACAATACGAGCCGCCAGTGGGCGATTGTCGTGTTCACCAGCATGCGCACCACGGTTGATTCGTTCACGCCAGATAATCTCACGCAGGTCTTGCCGGTCCGAGAACGTCAGGAACGGTTCTGCGATTGAGGGCGAGAGGGTAATCACATAGCTGTCGGCAGGTAGCTCCCGCTGTGCGGCTGCGCTACGTGCTGCGGCGCGAACAAAGTCGGGTAATCCTGCGAGATCTGCTTCACAGTGAAGTTCAAGCGCGAAGGCGGCTTCATCGGCAAGGATATTCTGGCTGAACTGGGTGCAGGCCTCTGCCAGTTCTGCCATAACCGCGGCGTAACGGGACTTGGCTTCCCCCTTAAGTAGTGCGCCGGCGCGGACGAAATCAAGATGAACCGTCTCAAGCAGCCGGAGTTGCTCAGCATCGAGGCTCAGATTGGCGCGGTCCTGGTACAAAGCATCGATACGCTGAAACAGCCCCACATGCATATAGATGGCGCTTTCATGGGCTGCCAGGCGTGGTGCGATTACCAGCTCTACTTCTTGCAGGGCAGGTGATGTTTCGCTTGAACACAGGTTTTTGAATAGAAGATCAATCCGGTTGAGGTGGCGGCCAGAGGCGTCGAAAGCAATCAGTGTATTGGTGAAGCTTGGTGGTTCTGTTTCTGAGGCGATGGCATCTAGCTCGGCCATATGGGTTTGCATGACGGCTTCAAATGCCGGTTGGAAGTGCTCGGCCGCCACGCGGTTGAAAGGAGGCAGGCTGTAGGGGGTATCCCAGGTTTGCAGCAGCGGGTTGCTGTTCAGCACATCTCGCATGGCGGTTGGTGTCCGTTGTTGAGGAGGGTGGAGGTTCATTCTAAACCGCACTTATACGCAATACAGATGGTGCATGAATGGGTGTTGCTAATTCGTATGAGTGGTTGTGAAACATGGTTTGCCAGCCGCAAACCTGTTTACGATCTGTCGCGAGCAGCTGTCAGCAGGGTGAAGCGCAGCGCAGAAACCGGAATGTACTTTTGTATATGAAGATTTTGAGTACCACATGTGCCCAGATCGCGGGTGCGCAGCAAGGTCGGGAACAGATTCTCAGAATTGTGATGGGATGCGTGCCAACAGGCTCTTAAGCATGGGTTCGCTGGGCCACATTGGAGGTAACAACATACCTCGTGTCAACTCATGACCCCCTTCGTGTTCCGGCGCATATTCGGCAACTTGTAATGGCCAATGCGGGTGGTTGAAGTGGTGGGCGGTCTGGACTTGCCATTCAGTAAATGGCAAAGCGCGGTTGTCGAGTGCCCGGTAGCCCAGCCAGTCTGGTTTATTCAAGCTACGCCAAAGGCTGTCGGCACGTTGTTTCGGTATGTCCTCTCCCCAGCATCGCCACCAACCGCGTAGATGATCGGCCGCCAGGAAAGCTGGGGCAGCAGTATCCAACTCGCGATAAAACATCCGCCCTCGCAACCATGTCATCGGTTGTACAGGCAGATTGTTACCAAGCGCCAGTTGGCCCGCTGGGCTGTTGGCCAGCTGTAGCTGGTGCTGGAACAAGCGGACCAGCTTGAGCTTCAACGCATCACGTAATCCAGGACCTACGTAGCGCAGCCCATGATCAGTCGGCAGGGCGATAAAGAACTTTACCGCCAGTTCGATATGCAATAACGGCCCTTGTGGTGGGCGTAGCAAATAGTCGATTTCGCCAAGGCTGATGCCGTTGTCGCGTACCGGTAACTGGCTGGCCAATAGCTGATGCCCTGGTAAATTGCCCAGCGCGGTTTGTAATAGCGCTTCAGCGTATCGGCCGAGTCGAAAGCCATTTGCGGTTGCCGGCAGATTGGCGTTGAGATTCGTATGGGGCAGCTGTTGCCACCAGGACTCACCTAACTTTGCATTCCCCTGCTGAACGCCGGTGGGCAGCACGTTGTTCGCCAATAAGGGGGGCGAGCACAGCAGCCAGTTCAAATCCGCAAGTTGATCAGGGTTCAGGGCCAAGGGTAGCTGAGAATCTAGGAGGATAAACGGAGTGTAACGGTCCTGTGCCAAGCTGGTTGGATAAACAAGCTGCACGTCGCCATAAGGTGCATGAAATTGGAACGAGTATGCGGTACGCTAGCTATTAGCGGCCTATACTTTCCGCACGATCCCTGCGCTAGCCCTTTTAAGGAGACAGCATGCATACCCGGGACCGATCCCCTCGTGGGGCACGAGAGCAAATAATCCATCTGGCAGCCAAATTGATGGCCGAGGAGCATATCGATGACTTCGGGACTGCCAAGCGTAAGGCGGTTCGCCGTCTGGGTTTGCCCGAGGGTAAAAACCTGCCGGGCAATGATGAGATCGAAACTGCACTGCGTGAATATCGCAACATCTTTTCCCCCAACCATAGTCACGTATTGTTAGTGTTACGCCAAAGGGCGCTGGAAGCGATGCGGTTGTTCGCTGAGTTCAAGCCCTATCTGGTGGGTTCGGTGCTATCTGGCTTGGCCGGGCCCCACTCTGATATCAACCTGGTGATCTATTCAGACGATGCCAAGGCGGTGGAGATCCGTTGCCTGAATCAAGGTATTGATTACCGGGTCGAGTCGCCACCTTCTGGCCATACCACTCTGTCCTTTTATGTGGATGGCAGCCTTGTGCGTTTGAGTGTGCGATCTGAAAACGATGAGCGACAGGGGGCACGCGGCGCAACTGAGCCGATGGAACGTGCCCGCTTAAGCCAGTTGGAGGCGATGTTGTTGGAGAGCACTGCTTCCACTTAGCACCTGTTAGCGATCTTACTGCGCAGCTGTAATCAGGGCTTATGTGCTGCTCGTAACAGACTTTGAACAAGTTAGTTATGAGTCGGTTTGGCGAGCAGCCTATAACTTGGTGCGCAAGTCGGCCAGCACGGCCTCTGTTTCTGGTCTGACGCCGCGCCATAGAAAGAATGCTTCGGCTGCCTGTTCAACCAGCATGCCAAGACCGTCCAATCTACGCCTTACTCCTGCGGCATTTGCCTGCAGCAGGAACGGGGTCTCGGCCTTGCTGTACATCATGTCGTAAGCCAATCCATCGGCTTGCCAGATGGACGCTGGCAATGCCAGCGCTTCGCCCGCCAGGCTCGCTGATGTTGCGTTGATGATGAGATCAAACGGCTGGTTGGGTAACTCAGCGAAGCCGCATCCGGTAACGGGGCCAAGCTTGGTGAACTGTTTGGCCAACGCTATGGCTTTGTCGGTAGAGCGATTGGCAATCACCAGCTGCGCAGGTTTTTCTGCCAACAGAGGACCCAACACACCGCGTGCTGCGCCCCCAGCACCCAGCAGCAATATGCGCAAACCAGCCAGTTTGATATGGCGTTGCAGGTCTCGCACAAGCCCTGCACCATCGGTGTTGTCCCCGACCACACCTTCGTCGTCCAACCAAAGTGTATTTACTGCCCCGGCCAGCTCGGCACGTTCAGTCAGCGTATTTGCAAACCGGAAAGCCTCTTCTTTGAATGGCACAGTCACGTTACAACCACTACCTCCCATCGCCAGGAATTCGGCAGTACTGTCGATAAAACCATCGATTGGCGCTTCCAGCCGTTCATAGACGATCTTTTGTTGGGTCTGTGTAGCGAAGGCTGCGTGAATAAGTGGGGATTTGCTATGGGCAACGGGGTTGCCGATGACTACGTAACGGTCGGTCATGAGTCTTCTAACAGGAACGGGCTGAAGGGGGGCTAACGTGAAAGGGAAAAACAGAGATTCAGCTCTCAGGGATACCATGAGGCTTCTGCTAATCGCCAGTATCGCAACTAGCAGGAGCCTTGATTTTTTAGAATCTGTTTACGATCTGCTGCGAGCAGTGAACAGAGCAGCACATAAGTCCTGATCACAGCTGCGCAGTAAGATCGTAGGCAGATTCTTACGGCTTTCAGCCTTGCGACCAGGGTAAGCCGCGCCCTTTCCAGCCATTGACCTGGCCACGTTGTCCAGCCGGGTTATGTTCGCCTTCAAAGCCTTCCAGTACGTTGTAGCACTCACTAAAGCCGTGGGATGCTGCCATGGTTGCCGCGTCGTGCGAACGTGCCCCGGTACGGCATAGAAAGAACAAGGCCTGTTCCTTGTCTACTTGGTGTTTAAGCTGCTCCAGGAAGTTGGGGTTCGGTGTCATACCGGGCCAGCACTTCCATTCGATCTTGATCGCATTTTCCGGTGTACCAACGAATTGCCATTCAGCATGGGTGCGGACGTCAATAAGGCGTGCTGCAGGCATGCTGGCCAACAAAGCATGCGCTTCATCAGGCATGAGCGCACCCGAGTAAGGCAGGCCAAGTTGTTCAGCGCGCTCGTGGGCACGCTGCAGGATTTCGTTCTGTTGGCTCATGGGAATCCTCCACCAGAGATTGGGATAGTTGATACAGAGATTATGGCAAAGAACGCCCGCCACAGCACCCATGCTCCGAAATGGAGCAATGAATTCCCTGTTGCACTAGAATGGTGCTCTCCACCGCTGCAATATATCGCTATAGGGCGTAATTGCTAGGGGTGAGAGCAATGGCATACTTCCTGCTATGCATGGGCCGAGCGCGCATTGAGCGACTGCAAAGTGCGCGACGACTCTCTACAATTTGATTCCCCGCCGGCCCGGATTGATGGCCGGTCACACAGGTCATCCACAGGAGTTATGAGCATGGCGGTCGCCGACGTTCTGAAACAAATTAAAGAAAACGACATCCGTTTCGTCGATCTGCGTTTTACCGACACCATCGGCAAGGAACAGCACGTTACCGTGCCGTCTCATGTTGTTAACGAAGAGTGGTTCAGCAATGGCCATGCTTTCGATGGGTCTTCCATTACCGGCTGGAAAGGCATTCAAGCCTCCGACATGTTACTGATGCCGGACCCGGCAACGGCCAATATCGACCCGTTCTTTGATGAGCCTACCCTGTTCATGACCTGCGATGTCATCGAACCTGACACTGGCAAGGGTTACGATCGCGACCCACGTTCCATCGCCAAGCGCGCCGAGGCTTATCTGAAGGCATCCGGCCTTGGTGATACCGCCTATTTTGGCCCGGAACCTGAATTCTTTATTTTCGACGGCGTGCAGTGGAACGTCGATATGACCGGCTGCTTCCTGAAGATTTCTTCGGACGAAGGCGCCTGGGCTTCCAACAGCGCGACTGAGGGCGGCAACAGCGGCCATCGTCCACGCGTGAAGGGTGGCTACTTCCCTGTGCCTCCCGTCGATAGCCACCAGGATATCCGCGCCGCCATGGTGGTGGTGCTGGAAGAGCTGGGCGTGCCAGTCGAAGTGTTCCACCATGAAGTGGCCAACGCGGGCCAAAATGAGATCGGCACCAAGTTCAGCACCCTGACCCAGCGCGCTGACTGGACCCAGATCCTGAAGTACGTGGTGCACAATGTGGCGCACCAGTACGGCAAGACGGCGACCTTCATGCCTAAGCCGATCGTTGGCGACAATGGTTCGGGCATGCATGTGCACCAGTCTGTCTGGAAAGATGGCAAGAATCTGTTCGCAGGTAATGGCTATGCCGGTCTTTCGGAATTCGCCATCTATTACATCGGCGGCATCATCAAGCATGCCAAAGCGTTGAACGCGATCACGAATCCGGGCACTAACTCTTACAAACGTCTGGTTCCGCACTATGAAGCCCCGGTAAAGCTGGCTTACTCTGCCCGTAACCGTTCGGCATCAATCCGCATTCCCCACGTGCAATCGGATAAGGGACGTCGTATTGAAGCCCGCTTCCCCGATCCACTGGCCAATCCGTACTTGGCTTTCTCGGCGCTCTTGATGGCGGGTCTCGATGGTGTGCAGAACAAGATCCACCCTGGCGACCCAGCCGATAAGAATCTGTACGACCTGCCGCCGGAAGAAGATAAGCTGATCCCGACCGTTTGCGCTTCGTTGGATGAAGCGTTGGATGCGTTGGATAAAGACCGCGAGTTCCTGACCCGTGGAGGCGTGTTCACCAATGAATGGATTGATTCCTACATCGAACTGAAGATGAACGACGTCAACAAGATCCGTATGACGACGCATCCGGTTGAATTCGATATGTACTACTCGCTTTGAGCCGTGTCTGAGTAGCAAGAGAACCGCGCCAGCAATACGGTTGGCGCGGTTTTTATTTTTGGGTTATTGCGTGATCCATTATTTGCCATGCGGGTTATCAATCACATAGCGCCAGCCGGCCTGTTTGTCATAGCGCAGTGTTTCCAAGGCAACACCCTCTTGCTCTCCGAGTTTCCAGTGGCTGCGGGTCATCGCCAGATCGCCATTGATATAGATGCTTCGAGCCAGGGTTTTGATGGGTAAGGTGGCACCCATATAGGCGGAAAGCGCCTTAACCACGTTGTCCCGTCCTTCGACTCGCGAACCATCTGCTGCAATGAATATGGCTTTTGGTTCAAACAGGCTACCTAATCCTTCCT
Organism: Chitinimonas violaceus; assembly: GCF_052601015.1. Classification (NCBI taxonomy): domain Bacteria; kingdom Pseudomonadati; phylum Pseudomonadota; class Betaproteobacteria; order Neisseriales; family Chitinibacteraceae; genus Chitinimonas; species Chitinimonas violaceus. The sequence goes on from NZ_JBQXDJ010000001.1 coordinate 111,150, forward strand.
TATTTCCTTCAGTCAGGTACTGTGCGAAAAGGCGATGCACATCTTCCACGGTGGCTGGCATTTCTGCTGCATAAACGGTACTTGAGGCAAGCATCGCCCCCATCAATAGCCGCTTGAGGGTTCTTCCCGGGACGGTTTGGGTAGATGCCATGGTGGGTTGTTTGGAACTGATCCGACCTTGCAGGTGAATGCGTAACATATTGAATTCCTTCATAAAGCAGACAGGTTTGTTGTGTCGGATGTAATGATGCATACTTTGCTTTACTAAATAAAGTAGGTTCCTTTTGGTAACTACTATGAAAGAAATTCGCACAGAACAGCCCCATTGCCCGGTCGATGGGGTGATGCATTTGTTATTCGCCAAGTGGTCAGCCCATATCATCTGGGTTTTGGGAGCAGAAGGCGCGCAACGGTTTGGTGAGCTCAAACGCAGGCTGGACCCTATTTCGACCAAGACCTTGACAGAGCGTCTGCGGGAGTTGGAAATGGGGACGCTGCTTCACCGCGAGGTGGTGGCAACCATTCCCCCGCAGGTAACTTATTCACTGACAGCTAAGGGAACGGCGATCCACGGTGTGGTCGATCAGTTGGTGGTTCTCGCCAATAAGTGGGAGTCGGAAACGCCAAACGACTCAATGCAGTAGCCTGCATTGAAACTACGGTTGGCTAGTGATCAATCCGAGTACCTGAAGGTACTTTGTAGACAGGGCTAGACAACACTTCCGGTCTTGTATTGTCCTCGCCCCGCCTGTTTTGCGGCATAGAGCAGGTTATCTGCAGTGGAAATCAGCTTTTCCGGGCCTTCATCCCGTGGATTGGGCGCAGAGGCGACACCCAGGCTGATGGTGACAACGTCGGCGATATCGGATCGGGCATGTGCGATACCTAGTTGGCGAACGGCCAATTCCATCTCATGTGCCATGGTTTCGGCGCCAGACAACGGGGTTTCGGGCAGGATGCAAACGAATTCCTCGCCACCATACCGCGCGACGAGGTCGTGGGAACGGTTGATGCACTTGCGCAGTGCATTTGCGACGGCACGAAGGCAAAGGTCACCGGCTTGATGACCATAATGGTCGTTGTAACGCTTGAAGAAATCGATATCGAGAATAATCAACGATAACGTCTGACCGGAGCGTAAGCTGCGGCGCCATTCAGATGCCAGTGTCTCATCAAAATTACGCCGGTTGGCGACGCCAGTCAGGCCGTCGACAAAAGCGAGTGAGCGAAGCAGATCGGATTGGCGTTTCAACGTAAGGTGGGTACGTACTCGGGCCCGTACCACCTTGGGGTTGACGGGCTTGCTGATAAAGTCGACTGCACCCGCATCAAGCCCTTTTTCCTCATCGGTCGGATTGTCCTGCGCAGTGACGAAGATAACGGGAATATCCTGCGTCAGCGGGTCTTGCTTGAGCTGCCGACAGACCTCGTAACCATCCAGGTCGGGCATGATCACATCGAGCAGAATCAAATCCGGCTGCTTGTTCTGGCAAAACTCCAATGCCTGGGTACCACTTGTTGCCATGAAGACCTCGTGGTCGTTATGGAAGATCTGGTACATCGTCTGGATATTGATGGCCTGATCATCGACCAACAATAAACAGGGCCGGTCTTCTGGCGCATCAAGCAACGGGTTTGTGCGATGTGTGTCTGAGGCATTGCTCATGCGATTACCGAGCGTAAGTTACGGCATTTTTCCAATGCCAGTTTGAAGTCGAGACGGTACATCGCCTCGTCGAGTGGCTGCAGATGCTCGGTGAGTATCGGGCCAAACGTTTGCTGCAGTTCAGAAAAGACATCGGTAGCACGCATATTGCCATCCTTCAGCAAGGACTCCAGTTCGGTGAGCGATGCTTCAAAGGCTGGTTTGTCCAGGGCTTTATCTGCAACAACAGGATGGGATGGTATCTCTGCTGCTAATTTGTCGGCAATCTGTGTCAGCGCTCGGCTGTTTTGTTCGATCAATTTGGCGAGCGTGATAATCATATCTGCATTTGCAGCAGCGTCGCGTGGTTGGCGCAACTGTTGCTCGGCCTGGGCGATGAAACCTGCTAACCCCCTGGCGCCAACCGTACCGGCCAAGCCTTTCAGCGTATGCAACAGGCGACCTGCTTCAACCAGTGTGGCGTGCTGAAGATGCGCTTGCAGTTCATTGACCATGACTGCGGCATCATGGTTGAAGGAATGAATCATGCGCACAAATAGGTCCTGATTGCCGCTTAATCGTTGCAAGGCGACATCCGGTTCTATATCGAGCTCAGCAGCCAGGGTGGAGATCGATGGATTGATAAGGCGTGTGCTGCCTGGCGCAATGGCTGCGATCTGTGGACGGTCGCAATGATGAAGCAGGGTACTGACAACCGAATCAAGGTGGATGGGCTTGCCGATGTGGTCGTTCATCCCTGCTGCAATGCAGGCTACCTTGTCCGAGGCCATGGCATTTGCCGTCATAGCGATGATGGGTAAGGTGCGAGTGTTTGGCTTGAGACGTATCTCGCGGGTTGCTGCGTAGCCATCCATATCTGGCATCTGAATGTCCATCAGCACGGCATCGAAAGGTGGCTGGGCGCTGGTGGCGCGTGCTACGCCGGCCAAGCCGCCGCTGGCTACTTCCACATAAGCGCCTTCTGCAGATAGTAGTTCTTGCGCTACCTGTTGATTCATCAGGTTGTCTTCCACAACGAGCAGGCGCAACCCTTGCAGACGGTGCAGTCCCGGTTGGCTACTACGTTGTTGGGACTGAATCTCGCCTGCCGTCGCATTGACTACCGCATCAAGCAGCATGGAGGCTGTGACAGGTTTGACCAGGAATCCGTCTAGCGTAGAAGGATACAGCTGTATCTTGTCGGCCAATATGTCGCGGCCATATGCGCTGACCATGATGACCGCAGGCTCTTGCTTGCCTTGTTGCAGCAGGCGAATGTGACGGGCGGTTTCCCAGCCATCCATATCCGGCATCTTCCAATCCATGAAGACCACATCGTAGGGAGCGGTATCCGCATCGTTGTGTTGCAGGAGGCTCAGGGCTTCTCTACCACTGCTTGCCGTGTCCACTTGCCAGCCCAGGATATGAACCATGTCCGAAAGAACTTCGCGGGCTGTTGTGCTGTCGTCCACGATCAGTACCCGCATTCCGTTTTCATTGCCGGAAAGTCTGTGTACGAGGGGTAAAAGGCTATCGTTGACCATCACTCTGCCAACGTTCAGTTTAAGCGTGAAGTAGAAACGGCTGCCTACACCGGGGGTGCTTTCGACAGCGAGTGTGCCGCCCATAAGTTTGACCAGGCGCTGACAGATCGCTAAGCCAAGGCCGGTTCCGCCAAACCGTCGGGTAGTAGAAGCCTCGGCCTGTGTGAACCCTTCAAAGATGTGCTGTAGTGCCTCTTTGGCAATGCCGATGCCTGTGTCTCTGATAGTAAAGAGTATTTCAGCCTGGTCAGCCTGCAAGGAAAGGCAGTCGAGTGACACCACTACTTCGCCCTGCTGGGTGAACTTGACCGCATTGCCAGCAAGATTAATCAGTACCTGTTGCAGCCGCAGTGCGTCGCCCATCAATAGCGATGGCAAACTCGCGTCGATGGAAAACAGAACTTCGACGGCATTGCTGCTTGCACCGGCTGCCAGAATGACCGACAAGTCCCGCATCAGTTTGTCCGGTCGGAAAGGTTGGTTTTCCAAGACAATCTTGCCGGCTTCAACTTTTGAAAAGTCGAGTATGTCATTCAGAATGCCAAGCAACGATTGGGCTGCCGATAGTGTCTTGCCCGCGTAGTCTTGCTGTTGCACGGTCAATTCTGTGCGCTGCAGTAACTGCACCATACCGAGTATGGCGTTCATGGGAGTGCGGATCTCATGACTCATATTGGCCAGGAACTGGCTTTTTGCGGTACTGGCGAGCTCAGCCTGCCGTTTTGCTTCCTTGAGCGTGCTTTCGTATTCCCTGGCCTGCGTTACATCGCGACCAATTCCCAGATAGCCCAGCAACTCTCCATTGGCTGAACGTATAGTGGTGATGATCAGCGTCATTGTGAAATGGCTGCCATCCTTGCGTACATAGGTCCAGTCCATTTGTTCGACGCCATCCCTCTCCGCCTTGCAGGTGAAGACATCAAAACCGGAAATTTCTTTACCGAATTCGGCTTGTAATTGCAGGCTGTGTTGAGCGATTTCTTCCGGTAGGTGGAGGGTAGCGGGTGTACGTAGACCAATCATCTCATCAGCGCGGTAACCAAGCAGGCGTTCAGCGCCCCGATTGAAGATCGTGATCAGACCATGAGGGTCGGTTGCGATGATGGAGATTTCGGTGGCCGAATCGAGCACGCTGCGCAACAGGCCACTGGTACTGCGTAGGGCTTCTTCAGCCTGTTTACGCGTTGTAATGTCCATATGGGTGCCTGACATCTGCAGTGGACGCGCAGTGGTTGTCCAGCGGTTGACCTTACCGCGGGCCAGTACCCAGATCCATGCGCCATTCTTGTGGCGCATGCGCATTTCGCATTCGTAGTCGGGCTGAACGCCATTGAAATGCAGATTCAACTGCTCTTCCGCTAATGGCAGGTCTTCGGGGTGAATCAACGCCTTCCAGATATCTATATTGAGCGGGGACGGCTCATCTTTGTTGTAGCCAAGGATCTCGGACCAGCGATCATTGATGACAACATCCCCGCTTGGAACATGCCATTCCCACGTTCCGGCACTGGTGCCGGCGAGGATGGCATCCAGGCGTTCTCGCTTTGTCGCAAGAGCCTGCTCAACATCTTTGATACTGGACTGGTCGAGCATATAGCCACGCAGGCCGAGCAGGTTGCCCAAGTCATCACGATCCGCGGTATTGAAGTCATAAAACCATCGATAGCTGCCATCCTTACAACGGAGGCGATAACTCAGTTCGATATGGCTCTGGTTACTGGCAACAAATTGCGTGATGGCGGACTGTACTTGTTCGGCTTCCTCTGGGTGCAGGAGCGTGGCAAATCGAAATCCCTCCGCGGTGATTTCATCTGTGGCATAACCCAGCACAGTGACCGCATTGCGGGATACGTATTCAATAGGCCAACCGGTACTTGGTTGCCAGATGCGTACCAGTACCGGCCCACCGGCAAACAGGTCGCGCTCACGTTGTACTTCTTCTGCCGCCAGTTTCTGTTGGGTGATATCTTGAATCTGGACCACGAAGTAGAGCACCTCGTCAGCCCTGTCGCGTACTGCGGATGCGGATAGTTTCACCCAGACCAACTCACCGTTCTTACAGATGTAGCGGTTGTCCAGATGATGACTGCCGCGTTTACCGTTCAGGATATCTTCCAGCAATGCTTGATTGGCTGGCAGATCGTCATGGTGGGTAATGCTGCAGAAAGTGAGATGACTAATTTCCTCGATGCTGTAGCCAACGATATCAGCCAGCGCTTGGTTGGACTGAATGATGCAACCCTCTCTGCTGACCAATGCCATGCCGATGGCAGCGCCATCGAAGGAGGACCGGAAACGTTCTTCCGCTTCCCGTAGCAGATCGGCGGCTTTGCGTTCTTCTGTGACATCTTCATTGGTGCCCACCATTCGTACGGGTTGACCTTGTTCATCCATGATCAGTTGCCCATGCGATTGCACAATGCGCAATTGACCATCGTTGTAACGCTTCATCCGGAAGGTGGCATTAAAGGGGTGTTTGCCCGCGATGGCAGACGCCAGGGCGGCTTCGGCTTCGGCAACGTCTTCAGGTGGAACCAATCGTTCCCACATTGCATAGTTTGCATATGCGGGATCTTTGGGCAGGCCGTATAGCTGGTACATGTTTTCATCCCACTGCGACTCGCGGGTGATCAGGTCATACTCCCATACGGCTACACCGGCAGCCTCGGTTGCCAGCTGTAAGCGCGCTGCACTTTGCTGCAGGGTATCGGCGGCTTGTTTCTGTATGCTGATATCTCGAAATACCATGACCCAGCTATAGGTATGTGCTGCCCCCTGATTGGCGGTACAACTGATGCTGACCGGCAGACGTTTACCCATCGCTACCGGTAACCATGTGTCCGGTAGTTCGCGGATTTCTCCTTCGTAGGGTTCTGGGCGTAACAACTGCGTCAGAGTTGGCTGCCCTGATTGTTCGAGTCGGGTAAAGAGGCTCTCCTTATCGAGACTATCCTCTGTCCATCCGGTCAGCTTTTTAGCTGCTGCGTTGATGTAGCTGGTTCTACCCGCGGCATCGAAATAAATCACCCCTTCATTGGCAATGTCGAGAATACGGCGATGATTTGCCCTGAGGTTAGTGAATTGGCGGCGACGGCGTTGAAGCAGGATCAGGCTTCCCACCATCAAGCAGGTAAGCAGCAGATACAACAGTACTTGTGATCGTAAGCTGTCATACCAGGGCATCAGTATGGTCGACTGGAGATGGCTTACCGCGATAACCAGCGGTTTGTTCATCTGTAAATCGGGTGGCGAGACAGTGTACTGGGCGACCTGCCGCCACTCGCCAGTCATATAAAGTTTTCCGCTCATCAAAGACTCTTGTTTGCCTCGGTTGCGATGAAGCGTGAAGAGGCTGCTCGGTACTGCAAGGTTCTTCCCTAGCAGGCTGGTTTTCTGGGACGGTGTCATCAGGAAGATGAGGCCATCACCATGTGCTATGGCGCTCCACATATCGGATGTGAAGAGCACCGATGACATCAATGTTTGGAAGTAGTGACGGTCCAGTGTCGCCATGACCACACCATTAAACTCGCCTTGTGGTCCCGATATGATTCGCGACAGGCTAAGTGCATAGCTATAACCGCTGTCGCTACGAAACGGTGGGGAAACGTATAGGTTATTGGTATTGCGTTCGCGGCGTGGAACAGAGAAATACGAATAGCTGGCAAGTTCTCTGCCCATGAGTTTTGGACTGCTGGTTGCCTTGACTATGCCATTACGGTCCAGCACTGAAATGTTATGGATGCCTGGTTGTGCGTTGGCCAGGATGGGCAAGTACAAACCGATATGCGACCAGTCTGCCCCGTCTTTCATTTGGGAGAGCCGAATGCTGAGGTCTTTTAACAGCTTATCAGTGGTATGCAGTTGGGCGTCCATATTCTGGGCGATTACCCTTGCCTGATTCTGTAGACGTGCGCCTGCGCGGCTTTCAACTGCTTGTTTGTCCAGGTAGAGTCCGGCACCCATGCTTATGCCCAGCAGCAGCAGGCATAGCAGTACCAAAAGCCACTGCATGCGGAATGGGGACATAGAAGTCATATCGTTGGTCTGGTCCTGCTTGGGAAGAAAGTACGCCTGGAATCTGTGCAAGGTTTGTCGAGCGAAGGCGTTACGGCGTTGGAAAGGAACCTGTTCACGATCTTACTGTGCGGCAGTGATCAGGGTTTACTGTGCTGCTCTGCACTCCGCTGACAGCAGTTCGTGATAGATCTGGGGCAGGTTCTAAGACATTGACGCGTTGATACCCATAAGTTGAGAGAGAATGATTGCCGTACTGTCTAACTTGCGCTGATGGGCTGTATATGGATACTTGCGTGTTCTCTCGTAATACATAGTCCAAGGAACACTATGAAACCTGTTGTTTCCCGTATGGAATCGTTCATTTTTGCAAGCCGTTGGCTGCAAGCACCGCTGTACCTGGGCCTGATCGTTGCGCAGGCTGTGTATGTATTTAAGTTTATGCGCGAGCTCATGCATCTGGTTACTGCCGCCAACAGTATGGATGAGACGGCGATCATGCTGATCGTACTGGGCTTGATCGATGTTGTGATGATCGCCAATCTGCTGATCATGGTTGTGATTGGTGGCTACGAGACCTTCGTATCCAAGATTGATTCCTTGGAAAAACACGAAGATCGGCCCGAATGGCTTTCGCATGTGAATGCGGGTGTGCTCAAAACCAAGTTGGCGCTTGCGTTGATCAGTATTTCCTCTATTCATTTGCTCAAGACTTTCATCGGATTGAGCCTTCCAAATGTCACTCATCCTGCGGACTACCACAGTAATGTCATGTGGCAGGTGCTGATCCATTGCACTTTCCTTATCTCGGCAGTGGTCATGGCGTTTACTGATAGGTTGATGCAGCCTAAGGGACACTAAGAATCTGTCTAAAGTCTGCTGTGCGTCAGCAATACGGCGTTGAAAACACCCTCGGAATGCTCATTTACCACGCGTAAGCTCCGCTTCCTCGGCTGTTTTCGTCTTGTCTTGCTCTAGCTCGCGAGACTTTAGATAGGTTCTAAGAGCCTATTTACGATCTTACTGCGCAGCTGTGATCAGGGCTTATATGCTTCTGCGCCCTGCTGGCAGCTGCTCGTGATAGACCGTAAACAGGTGCTAAGGACCTAGACACTTTCGACAAGTTTGGGGAAAGGTCAGTTTGTTACTCGGAATGTTCTGCAAAGGCGCAGCTGACAATATGGCGCGCTTGCTGAGCGTGCATTTGGCCTTGAGCGCTGCTGTATTTGAACACCTCATCTCAGCCACGATGGGCAGCAAATAGGTGCCAAGTAGGAATAGACGGGAGGATGTTCTTTTTGTTTCAAACTTCTGCGCGGCGTAACCAACCTGTTACCGACCAACGAGGGCGTGTTGCAGGTTGGACTGCGTGCCAGAAGCGCTCTGAAGTGAACAGCACCAGGCGTCCAGCCTGAGGGGCGATATCCCGGTATTCCGCTTGGCCTTCGGCATCAAGCCATAAGCGCAGGTGACCGCCATCTGTGTCCTGCCAGTCTTCGTTCAGATAGAACACGCAGGAAATCACGCGCGCAGAATTATCGCGGAACCGATCGAGATGGCGTTGGTAAAAGCCCCCGGCAGGGTAATGAGCATAATGAAATTCGCCCTCATGAATTCCCAGATACAAACTGCGGTTCAGCTCGGTCTGCAAGGCTTCAATATTTGCCCAGTATGGTAACTCGGCGGGTTGGCGGTCGATCGGGTCCAGCCAGCGTACCGCATCGCTCCGGATATCATCCCGAATCTGTTGTTGGGTAGCCCGGCCGATACCGGCACGGTGAAATTCTCCGGCAGCGTAACGTCGCTCACCCTCGACTCTCAAAGCGGTGATCTGGGCGGGTGTCAGGAATCCGTCCACCACAACCCATCCTTGTTCAGCAAGCGCATCGATAATGGCTGGCAGGCGGTGAGTGAGTTCAGTCATGGTGTAGAGATCAATTAGAAAAACAAACAGCTGCTACAGGTTGCTTTGTTACTGTCGTTCGAAGCGAACCAACGCCAGGCTGCCAAGTAGATTGGGCAGGAAGGTAATGCGGCGTCCTTGATGCATCACGATCTGGCTGGTAATACGCGCACCATGCTTGGCCAGAAGGGCGTCAAAGTCATTCAAGGTACATAGGTGAATATTGGGTGTGTTGTACCACTGGTAGGGAATGGTCTCGGAGACTGGCATGCGGCCAAGCGCCAATTGATATCGGTTTTCCCAGTAGCCGAAGTTGGGAAAGGTGACGATCCCAGTCCGACCAACACGCAGCATTTCGTCGATGATGGCCTCTACATGCTTCATCGACTGAATGGTCAGTGAGAGTACGACATAGTCAAAGCTGTTGGCCTCAAAGCCCGCCAAGCCTGATTCGAGGTCGCGCTGGATGACGTTTACACCGCGTGTGGTGCAGCCAATTACTCCCGCCATATCGATTTCGATGCCGTAGCCACTTGCCTGCTTATTGGTATGCAGGTGTGCCAGTAGCTCGCCATCGCCGCAGCCAAGGTCCAGGACGCGGGTACCTGGGGCGATCCAGCTTGCGATGCGCGCAAGGTCTGGCCGGAGTTCGCTGATGGTATTCATGCGTGCACCTCATCCGCTACACGATTAAGGTAGGCATGCATCAGTTGCATATAGGGCTCGTCAGTCATCAGGAAGGCATCATGGCCGTGAACTGATTCAATTTCCGCATAACTGACAGATTTCTTCGCATCAAGCAGGGCTTTGACCGTTTCACGCGAACGTTCTGGCGAAAAGCGCCAGTCGGTAGTGAAGCTGATCACCAGAAATTTGGCATCGGTAGCGGCCAGCGCGGCAGAAAGGCTGCCACCAAAGTGGCGGGCAGGGTCGAAGTAGTCCAACGCTTTGGTCATCAATAAATAAGTGTTGGCATCGAAGACGTCGGCAAAGCGATCGCCCTGGTAGCGCAGATAGCTTTCAATCTCGAATTCGGTTTCGTAGCTGAACTGGTACCCATCACTTTTCAACTGGCGCCCGAACTTACCTCCCATGCCTTCATTCGAAAGGTAGGTGATATGGCCCAGCATCCGCGCCAGCCGTAGACCACGACGCGGTACCACACCATGTTGGTAGTAGTCCCCACCATAAAATTCCGGGTCCGTAAGAATGGCATTACGGGCAACATCGTTAAAGGCAATGTTCTGTGCCGTGAGCTTGGGGGCCGAGGCGATGTTGATACAATGCCGTACGCGATGTGGGAAGGTGACTGTCCAACGTAATGCCTGCATGCCACCGAGGCTGCCGCCAATCACTGCAGCCCATTTATCGATGCCGAGCCTGTCAGCGAGTTTGGCCTGCGATTGCACCCAATCATTGACCACGACGACAGGAAATACTGCTCCCCAAGGCTTGCCTGTTGCCGGGTTGATGCTGACCGGCCCGGTTGAGCCATGACAGCCGCCCAGATTATTCAAGCCCACCACGAAGAAACGATTGGTATCAATCGGTTTGCCGGGGCCGACCATGGTGTCCCACCAGCCTGGGTATTTGTCATCTTCGGCATAGCGGCCTGCCACATGATGGTTACCCGACAACGCGTGGCAAATCAGCACGGCATTTGATCTGTTCGCATTGAGGGTGCCGTAGGTTTCATACATCAGCTGGAAACCAGGCAGGACAGCCCCCCCTTGTAGTGGGAAGGGGTCATCAAAAACAGCACATTGGGCGGTAACGAGGTTGAGGGAGCGAGCGTCTTGGTTCATGGAGTGCTACGTTACAGCAGCCAACGTCACAATGCTTGCTTTACCGCAGCGATAACAGTTTGTACATCAGCGTCGCTCATAGTTGGGCCGATGGGTAGGCTCAATACTTCAGCATGGATCCGCTCGGCGATGGGTAGGCTGCCGGCAGTAAATCCGAGCTCTGCGTAGGCTGGCTGCAAGTGTGGTGGCGTTGGGTAATGGATGACAGTGCCAATACCCAGCTCAGTGAGTTTCGCCTGTAAGCGATCGCGATTTGGATGTCGGATGACAAAGAGATGCCAGACGGGCTCCATGCTATCAGGGACAACCGGGAGCGCAATCGGGAGGCCAGCTAATCCAGCCATATACTGGCTGGCAATGTCGCGCCGTCTTGCGTTATCCGTATCCATGAAGGGCAATTTGACGCCCAACAAAGCGGCTTGCAACTCATCCAGGCGGCAGTTGAAGCCTTTTACCTCGTTCACATACTTGGTTCGCGACCCGTAATTGAGCAAGACGCGAACCTGCTCGTCCAGCGTTGCGTCATTGGTGGTAATGGCGCCGGCATCACCCAATGCGCCCAGGTTTTTGCCCGGGTAGAAGCTGAATCCGGCTGCGTCGCCCAGTTTGCCTACCCTCCGGCCCTTGTAATAAGCACCATGCGCTTGTGCGGCATCTTCAATCACCTTCAGGCCATGCTTTGCCGCAATTGCCATGATGGGGTCCATATCGGCAGGTTGGCCGTACAGATGCACGGCCATGATCGCCTTGGTACGGGGCGTGATTGCGGCTTCAATCAAAGCAGGGTCAAGATTATAGGTGGCTTCGATGGGTTCGACCGGTACAGGAGTCGCTCCTGCATAGGTTACGGCCAGCCAGCTGGCGATGTAAGTATTGGATGGGACGATTACTTCATCTCCTGCACCAATGCCGTACGCCCTTAAGATCAAATGCAAGGCATCCAAACCGTTGCTTACGCCCACCGCATGCTGACTGCCACAGTAAGCCGCAAAATCTGCTTCAAACCGCTTTACTTCCGCACCCAGGATATACCAACCAGAGTCGAGCACACGGGCAAAGGCGGCCTTCAATGCGTCGGATTGGCGTTGGTTGATGGATTTGATGTCGAGGAAAGGAATGGACATAACAATACTTACTAAAAAATTACAAAGTTCGCACTACACGGGCCGGGTTGCCGATGACTACCGAACGAGGCGGTACATCACGGGTGACAACGCTTCCCGCACCTACCATGGCTTCTTCACCGATAGTGATGCCGGGGAGGATCGTCGCATTTGCACCGATTGAGGCGCCTCTCTGTACCAGAGTACGGGGAAAGCTCTCCGGATATTGGCGGGAGCGAGGGAATGGGTCATTGCTGAATGTGGCATTAGGTCCTACAAAGACATCGTCTTCCAGCGTTATACCATCCCATAGCTGTACGCCAGACTTCACCGTGACACGGTCACCGACGACGACATCGTTCTCGATCAGACAATGTGCGCAGATGTTTGAGTCTTGCCCGATGCGAGCACCAGCAAGAATGACCACATACTGCCATATGCGGGTGCCTTCACCGATGGCTTGAGTTTGAACATCGCTAAGCGGGTGAATCATAATTGGTTTGCCGGCTTTGTCATTGCCAGGAACTCGGCCTTATCACGGACGTAGTCGCTCTCATCGTAGAGTGAGTCTGCCAGTACCATCAGCACACAGTCCTCGGAAAAGTCATACATTTCTCGCCAGACCATCGCCTCAAGCAATAGACCTTGTGCGGGATTGTCCAGAAAAAGCTCAATTTGTTCGTTGCCATCATCGAGCAGGAAACGGCAGCTGCCACGGACGGCGATAACCAATTGCTTAAGGTTCTTGTGCGCATGAAAGCCACGCCGAACCCCTTCCTTGGTTTCGAACATGTAATACACCCGACGTACAGTAAAGGGGACATTTCTGCCCTCCTCTAGCGCAATCAGTGAGCCGCGATCATCGCCGTGTTTTTGAAGTGGTAAGAGTTTGATGTTCAATTTGGTATATTGGGCTGAAAACTAGATTAGGGCGTGGGTAAGATACTGTCCCATGTTAACCGCCAGAAGACTAAGAACCTGTTCAAAGTCTGCTGTGTGTCAGCAAATACGGCATTGAACACACCCTCAGAACGCTCATTTACCATTCGTAAACTCCGCTTCCTAGGTCATTTCTGCCTTGTCTTGCTTTAGCTTATGAGACTTTGAGCAGCTTCTAAGAGTTTAAATCAAAGTTAATTAATGCTTCTCGAATGTGGGCGCCATCAATAGTGTAGTTTCTATGATAAAGGTCATGACTTGATTTTGCCCCGGTATGAAAAGTAAGGTATCGCATATCTACGCCGCTAATTTTAGCTAGTGTAGAGAAAGCTGAAAAGTCAGCATATTCCTCAGCCATCCAGCAGAGTGCTTTCGTGCCTTCCTGGCAGAATAGGATGTTTGACCAAGCTGCACCTGTTGGTCCTGCAATAACCTCAGCGCTTTGCATAAGCGCTACTTGCTCTGGGAAGCTAAGCTCCTCAGTAAAAACCTTTTCAAACCCGAAGCCGGCTAGAATAGAAAAAACTTCATCCTGATTGTAGTTCCTGCGATTCCCTTTGCGGCATAGAAAAACCCTTCTTCCTACACCGGGATTGGCAGCTTGAGTTTGCAAGCTGGCTACTGCTGTGTTTCTTAAGGCTTCTATCGTCGTCGGGTTAATAAAGAAATCCCCAGCTTCTAGATTAATGCCTTCTTCCAGATTGAATGGCAGGATGTTGGCAGAGTTTATGTAGATTAATTCTGTGATGACATAGCTGTGTTTAGGATCCAGAAAAGTAATACTTTTTTTCTGAGAAAATAACGCCAGGCTCTGTTGAAAACTCGGGAAATTAAGGGCTTCAGCACTTATTAATAAAGGATGGTCTTTATATTCTTGAGGTATCAGGTCAAGGAAAATCAATTTTGGTAGTATTTCTACTAGCCAGTGGTAATAGTTGGCTGCGCCATTTCCAGCAAGAAATATCCCCTTGTCGATGTAATCAATTCTCCCTATACGGACTTTAGCAACTTGCTTGTTATGACTAACCAGGTTTCCAGCTTCATAGATATAAGAAGCTAGGTTAGGACCCAATGGCCGCTCAATGATTACTTGACCTGTACTTGTTAGTATTGAAGAGGAATCTGCCTCAATACAAACGCGTTGGAAAAAATAGGCGTATACAGCAGGCAGCTGGACAGGCACAACCTCCTGACGTTGGGCTCCATGGCGGTATGGGCCATATGCCATGCCAGATGAAGCGGCGAGCAATGGTATCTTTTTGACACCAGTAAGCTCATCCAGCCAAGTAATTGTTGCTATTACGCGAATTTTCCTGTTTGCCAGCAGAAAGAGAAGTTTGATAAAACGTTTCTGGGTTTCGTTGCAATGCAGTGCAAAGCGCATGACCCTAGCTAAAAGCTGGTTCTTCAATGAATGGATGTTGAGAGTATCTTTTGGCATTCAATAATTCATTTAATATAAATATATTACTTGCTGCAGTAATTGAAAGCAGTCTAATAACGGCCAAAGGCGGCGGCAATCGCCTTCTGGTATCGCCAGTACCATGGAAGTCCGGAATGCTGTGCTGCTGTTCTTAGCAAAGATAAAAGACTACTCTGGTTGTTCAAGTCCAATAAGAAGGTTTTTCTACGTAGAGGGATTTGATAACAGGCTTGTACTAATGCCTCATGGCCAGCTATGCGAGCATCGTGCAGTACTTGCTGGGCTTCGATAATTTCCAGGCGAAGCTTTTTATTTTTCCAGCGTCGTTTTTCATCCATGGTTAAGCGTTGTGGTTTGCTGGAAATTCCACCCTCTCGGTAGTGCACGAGCGCTTTATCCAAGGTGATTGCCCCGCCAAGGCAGAGGGCCCTGAATACGGTGACCTGATCTTCATTCACCATTCCCGGGATGAAAGGTCCAAAGTGCTGATGCAATCGTCGGGTGAATGCATGTGTCGCACCAACTATATGTGGTTGTTTTGCTAGCCACTCAGTTGGTGTCATGCCATCAAGCTTATCTGTGTGAATCTGTGGTCCCAAACGACCGTCGTAATACATATGAATACATTGGCTGGTGATCAGGTCAGCACGTTGCTGAGTATTCTCCCAAGCTTCAATTAGACTGCGGGCTCGATTAGGTAGAGAGATATCATCGCCTGCGGATGCAATCAGCAAATCACAGGAACTCGCGGCGATCAAGGTATTCCAATGCTCACCGATCCCAAGGTTTTTCTCATTGCGGCGGACAGTAAGACGATGTGGTCCTTTATAGGTGGTGGCTACAGCCTGCAGTACGGCGAATGTGTCGTCAGTTGAAGCGTCGTCGGAGAACACGATATCCAGGGGTTCCGAGTCTTGCGCCAATGCAGCCAAGGCGGACTCTTTCACTAATCCTGCTTGGTTGTAAGCCAATAAGAGAAATGCAACCCGCGGTTGAGTCATGTACGAGAAATTCCTGCGTTTATCAAAATTCGAACTTGCTTGGTGAGTATTGCATTACAGACAACTAAGCATTCAGTATGAAAACTAGTTGCGCATAAGGTATGCATGGCCTCTTAGAGCCGGTTCAATAGTCTGCTTGCGTCAGTGTTGAAAACAACTTCGGAGTGCTCATTTGTCGCTTGTAAGCTCTGCGTCCTCAGTTGTTTTCGCCTTGCCTTTCCCGGGTGAGAGGTGCTGAACAAGCGCTTAAGTAACCAGTTGTGAGATAGACGCAGCTAAGGTAGAGCACCAAAAAAATGCAGAGTTTACGAAGAGTAAATGTGCATTCCGAGGACGTTTAAATACTGTGTCGTTAATGCGCAGTAGATTTTGATCAAGTCCCGAGATGTTGTATTGAAGTCTGTCTTGGTGATTGCGAGAGATCGCGTTATAGCCGGCTCCGTATGACCTGGCTGAGTCTAATGAAAATCCTTCTCGGGTTGGTTCAGGTATAACTTTGCATATACCCCGCTGCGAGCAAGTAGTTCCGCATGATTGCCGATTTCCGCAATCTTTCCGCCTTGCATCGCCACAATCCGGTTGGCATTTTCAATCGTGGAAAGACGGTGCGCGATGATGATCGTGGTGCGGCCTTTCATCAGCACATCCAGCGCTGCCTGCACTTGGCGCTCCGATTCGCTGTCGAGTGCGCTGGTGGCTTCATCCAGAATCAGAATGGGTGCGTCTTTGTACAGTGCGCGGGCAATGGCCAAGCGTTGGCGCTGGCCACCGGATAGCCGTACACCGTTTTCACCAACCTGAGTCTGGTAACCCTTGGGCATGGCTTCGATAAATTCGGCTGCATATGCGGCTTTTGCGGCGGCTTCAACGCGCGCCATATCGATGTTACTGCCCGAGCCATAAGCGATGTTGGCGGCCAGTGTGTCATTGAACAGCACAACATCCTGGCTCACCATCGCGATCTGTTGGCGTAGGTTGGACAACTTATAGTCTCGCAAATCGATGCCATCGAGCTTCACCGCACCTTCCACTGGATCGTAAAAGCGGGGCAGCAATGTAGCTGTCGTGGTTTTACCGCCACCAGAACTGCCCACGAGTGCCACGACTTCACCTGGTGCAATCGTCAGGTCGATGCCATCGAGTGCCCAGCGTTCTGACTGAGCATAACGAAAACGCACCTGCTCGAATCGAATCTCGCCTTGGGCGCGTGCAATGGTATGTTGACCATTGTCGGGCTCGATTGGTCGATCAATCAAACCGAAAACGGTCTCCGCTGCAGCCAAGCCGCGCTGCAGCTGTTCATTGACTTTGGTCAGGCTCTTGATGGGCTGCTGTAGCTGCATCATCTGCATGATGAACATAATAAAGGCGCCGGCAGTCAGCACCGCGGCCTGGCTGCGCAGTGAGGCAAAGTAGATGATGGCTGCCAATACGGTAGCCACTATCAGCATCACAACGCCTGAGTTCAGCGCAGAGGTGGTATCGAGTTTCACCACCGCATGCCGAACATGCTTGGCGGCACGGTCGAAGCGTTCCTCCTCGTATCTCTGCCCACCAAAAACCTTGACGATGCGTTGGCCGCCCAGTGATTCGTCCAGGATGCGCACCAGTTCTGCCACAGCGCTTTGGCCAAACAAGCTCAGGCGGCGCATACGTTTACCCATCAAAGAAACACAAATGGCGATGGCTGGGATAACCGCAAAGCAGAGTAGGGTGAGTTGCCAGTCGATAATAAACAAGGATGCCAGCAAGAAAATAACCGTCAGACTGTCTTTGAAAAGGACGGTCAGTATCTGGGTATTGGCCTGGGTGATGGCGCCTACGTCGTTGGCTACCCGCGAAAGCAATACGCCAGCGGATTCATGGTCATATGTCGCAACCGGCAGACGCATCAGCCGGGAAAACATTAAGCCGCGCAAGTCGTGTTGTACTCGGGCTGCCAGCCATGATGAGGAGTAGGCATTCGCATAGTTGGCAATAAAGCGTAGGAAAGCCACGATCAGTAAGGCAACTGGTACTCCCCACAACGGCCAGTGCTGAGACATGTTGATTGGCAATATCTTGCCAATCAACGGTAATTCTCCGGCCTTGCCACCGAAATTATGGTCGATCAGGGGTTGAATCAGCCAGCCAAAACTTGCTTCGGTTAGGGCTACTAATCCTAACGACACCATTGAGATGACCAGGGGCCATTTGTATATCAGGGTGTGGCGGAGAATGCGGAAATAGAGTTCGCGGCTGCTTGGCACAGATGAGGATTGGGCAATTGAAATCACCCCGCATTGTAACCGCGTTCGCTGGAAAAGCTGATAGCGTGATTCGAACGCTTGTCAATCACTACGAAGAGCGGGGAGGTCAGTAACTAATGTTGATCTGCTTCTGGGCAGATTATGCGGGTTGTTCAGTTAGCCAGGTATGTAAGGCTTCATATACTTTTGGATGCTTAAGTAAACCCATATGGCCAATGCCGGCCAGCTGCACTACAGCTACGTCGCCATCAAGGCCAGGATCGCTGGCGCTGGGCAGTGGTACCATGCCATCGCCAAGTATTTGTGCTGTTGGGTGTTGCAGGCTGGGTAGCAGGCTGCTGGCAACAAATCGGTAAGGTACGCCAGGTAGTATCGGTTGGGTTCGACCGCTCTCGGGGTCGAGCAGGCCGTCGTGTAGATCCTGTACGCCTTGGCTACGTTGTTGGGCAAGTGCAGCGAAAGGTGTGCTGATCTGATTAAGCTGCATCGCCACTGTTAATAGTCGGCCAATTCTCTCTAGTGGTGCACCGCGATGTGGTGCGCCAAGACAGACCACCATATGTAGTGCCTGTAGCCAGCCCATCCCTGCTTCTGCGGCGTGGTAGACAGCACTGCGTGCCAATAGCCCCCCCATGCTGTGCCCAACCAGAAGCAGATCGTTCAGATAGGGTAGATTGGCATAGCATTCATGCAGGCAAATTGCCAGGGCTGCAGCATTGGTCTGTATCGATCGTCCGCTGTTGTAGCGCAGATAAATCGGCGCATAGCCGAAGTCTGCGCTCAGTCGTTGGCCAAAATCGGCTTCACCCTGCCAGCAGTGTTCATCAAGCCCTAGACCGTGGATAAACACACATAGGCGGCCGCCGCTTGCAACGACCTTCTGAGCCAAGGCTATTTGATCCAATGGCGATTTGGAACCCGCTTCGTAAAAGCTCATCTCGTAGGCTAAAGGGTTGGCGCCAGCCTCCAATGTGTCGCCAAATGCGCCATTGAGTATGCTTTGCAAGCGGCTTACTCCTGGTGGTGGGGAACTGGGCCGTAATGCTAGCCCGACTAATGAGAGCAACCCTACGCCACCTAGTCGTACAGCGCTATAGGCTTTGCCCAGCATGGCGTTATGTATTTGATGTACTGCTCGCACAGGTAGTTTCAGTAATGGAAACCGTAGCAGGGGTTCGAAAGAGGTTTCCGCAATCAACAGATGTACAGTCTCCACCTGTTTGGCGGTGTGGATAAAGGCAGCCTTGGCTGCCGGTAGATAGCCCGCGCTGGGCGTTGAGGAGTGTAACGACCTGGGCATGGGCATCCTTTGCGGCAGAGCCAGCTGTTACCAAGCGCTATCAACTGTGGTGTGGCGATTCTGAGAACCTATTCACGATCTTACTGCGCAGCGGTGATCAGGGATTATGTGCTGCTCAAAATCCTCATGTACCCCATGTACATTCCGGTTTTTGCGCTGCTCTGCACCCTGCTGACAGCTGTTCGTGACAGATATTGAACGGGTTCTGAGGTCGGCGAATCCCGCTAAACCAACCAATTACTATATGTAGCCTAGACTTACTATCTGGCAAAAACGCTAACTAACCAAACCCGATTATTCATTCGCTTCCTACCTTTCTAGCCGACATGATCCTCGACTTCGAAATCTCACCATCTGACGATGCCCGCAAGGAAATCGCGGCTGTTCTCACCCGTATCGATAAGTTTCTGCAAGACCGCGAAAACGGTTTGGCCCATGCCAGTAAGCAAGATCTGGAAGCGTATTTGAAACAGATGTTCAATTTCTCCACCGACGTGATCAGCATGGTGGTGCACAAGGAAAGCTACGAGTTGACCCTTGAGCTGGGTTACGTGAAGGTGGATTGCAAACTCAAGCGGTATTGATACTTAGCTAATGACTACTTCTTCATGAAGTTGGGGGCTGAAGATACAGAACCGATTGATTCAGTGAACTTTCTCTACACTTGAGTGGACAAAGAATACGCCTCTCATTGCCACACCCCGACGATATCCCTCTCGTACCCCGCTGCGTCTTTTGGCCAGCTCGTGTGTCGCGCTACACTGCTAGGCTTCTCCAATAACAACAATCATTTAATAGAGGAATCCCGTGTTTAGCTGGTTTGAATCACGCGTCAATGTTTATCCTGACGCCCCCCCGGCTCAGCCTCCAAAGGGCTTTTTGCCATTCTTATGGGCCGGTACGCAAGGAATGCGTGGGCTGATTTTCTGGCTCATTGTTTTGACTTCCGCTATCGGTGCCTTCGAAGCATTGCTATTCAGCATGCTTGGTTCGGTAGTCGATTGGCTCAGTTCTGTCCGGCCTGATCAATTGTGGGAGAAGGAAAAGACCCACTTATTAATACTTGCGGGTATTTTGCTCGCCAGTCCGTTGTTGATTGCCCTTCAAGCCTTATGTAAATACCAAGGCTTGGCGGGTAATTTCGCCATGCTGCTGCGCTGGGATTACCACCGCCATCTGCTTGGCCAGAGCATGGGCTTTTACCAGGACGAGTTCGCTGGCCGTGTTTCGGCCAAGGTGATGCAGACCGCATTGGCGGTACGGGAAACCGTGATGATCGTCTGCGACATCATGGTTTTCATCGGTATCTACTTCATCACCATGATCGCGGTTGTCGGTAGTTTCGACGTGACACTGTTATGGCCTTTCCTGGCGTGGTTGGTTGCGTATATCGGTACCTTGTATTTCTTTGTGCCACGGCTTGGGAGGGTGGCGCAGCAGCAGGCCGATGCTCGTAGCCTGATGACGGGGCGCATTACGGATGCCTATACCAATATCGCCACGGTAAAGTTGTTCAGCCATACCCAGCGCGAAGCCCAGTTTGCCAAGAGCGCAATGCAGGACTTCATGCAAACCGCTTATGCACAGATGCGTTTGGTGAGTGCGTTTGAAATCATCAACCACATCCTCAGCATGGCGCTGGTTGCAAGTACAGCAGGTGTAACCTTGTGGTTATGGATGGAGGGCCAGGTAGGCGTAGGGGCCGTTGCTGCCGCTACAGCCATGGCGTTGCGCCTCAATGGTATTTCGCACTGGATCATGTGGGAAATGGCCAGCTTGTTTGAAAACGTTGGTACCGTGCAGGATGGTATCAATACCCTGTCTCGCCCGATCACGGTGAAAGATGCGCCGGACGCCAAGCCGTTGGTAGTCAGTCAGGGGCAGGTGCGTTTTGATAACGTTACCTTTGCCTATGGAGGCGAGCAGCCGGTGATCGATAACCTCAATCTCACTATTAAGCCAGGTGAAAAGATTGGGCTTATTGGTCGATCCGGTGCGGGGAAAAGCACACTGGTCAACCTGTTGTTGCGGTTTTACGATCTTGAGCAAGGCCGCATCTATATCGACGACCAGGACATTGCCCACGTCACACAAGACAGCTTGCGCTGGAAAGTCGGTATGGTGACGCAGGATACAAGCCTGTTGCATCGTTCAGTACGGGACAATCTGCTTTATGGCCGCCCCGATGCTACGGATGAGGAGATGGTCGCTGCCGCTAGGCGCGCTGAGGCTTACGATTTTATCCAAACCCTTACCGACCCTAAAGGTCGCAAGGGGTTTGAAGCCCATGTCGGTGAGCGCGGTGTGAAGCTCAGTGGTGGGCAACGCCAGCGAGTTGCCATTGCCCGCGTCATGCTTAAGGATGCGCCCATCCTGCTGTTGGATGAAGCCACCAGTGCTTTAGATAGCGAAGTTGAAGCTGCAATCCAAAGCAGTCTGTATAGCTTGATGGAAGGCAAGACCGTGGTCGCGATTGCCCATCGTCTATCAACTATTGCTGCGATGGACAGGTTGATCGTGATGGATGGCGGCAGGATTGTGGAAGAGGGTACCCATGCTGATCTGCTGGAAAAAGGCGGTCTCTATGCGCGGTTGTGGGCGCATCAGAGTGGTGGGTTCTTGGGTGAGGAAGCCAATTAACGTTAAGAACCCGCTTACAAGAGATCTTGAACAGGTTCTTAGTTAACAGTGGCCCATATCGAGTTTCTTGATATGGGCCACTGCCATATGTGACATTGGTGCTTATCGTGGAAGGGACTGAGCTACTTCCACATAAGGCGCCATGATGCTGCATAGTGACCGTTTACGGTTTTCCAATGACCACGAGATTTCATGGTCGGTCTGTTCTTCTTCGAGGTGAGGGATGAGCTTCATTACCTCGGCGTGTAATACCGGCAGGCTATACCACGGCGCCCAAGGGAAAGCATGATGAGCAGTATGCAGATTGAAGTTCAGCAGCACATACTTGGACCATATAGGTAGACTTTTGCATGAATGCGTTACCTTATGTTGTTCCCAATAAGGCAAGGCTTTGTCTGTCTGGCCAATAAGTGGCTTTTCAGCATGGTGAGGTAGATTTGCAAGCTCTTCTAAAAAGAAAAGTATGAAGAGTGCCAAGAAATAGGTGCCCAGAAAATGGAGCAAGATGCCTTGTTGTATGAGCAGGGCTATGCATGCGATATATCCGGCCGCATATGTATAGACAAATTGAATTTCCTTTTTAATTCTTGGTGAAGCATTTCCCTTTTGTCTTTCCTGGAATGCATCTTTCCAGAGCCCTACTCTGTCATTCAGCGTGAACAGCGGCATCCAACTACTCCAGATGCGCTCCAGGTTTCTGGTTTTCTTCTGTGTGATGGTAGAAAAGAACTTGATAAGCCGTTTATTGGCTGGGTCGCCTTCTGGGTGCCCTGTCCACGCATGGTGTAGTAGATGAGATCTTTTCCGGGCAAGAAAAGGCATGATAATAATCCACCCACAAATATGGCCAATCAGGTCATTAAGAAATTTGGAGTGTGAAACTGCAGAGTGTGTTGCTTCATGTAGTAGTAAGTAAAAGTGAAGAAACACGATGCTTAGCAGAAGTACACCGGGTACTGTATATAGCTTCCCAATCAAGATTAGGTAAGTAGCGGCGAACAGTAAGAAAATATCCAGCCCGATTATGCCAAACGTACGCCAGCGTTTCTCAGTATTGCGAAATTGGGCATTGCAACGACTCCATTCCTGTTTGTTCATGGTCAATTTGCCTCTGCCGTATCTTCGCGATATAAATCATCTTCCAATGCGGTGACGGCATTCTTTTGATGCCATGCGACAATGGTTTCGAACCTGGCATCAGGAAAGGGGAAAGGAGGAATACTCATCTCTCTGGTAAAGCCTAATGGTTCACCGAGATGTTTAAAGGTACGAATCTGGGTAGTGCCCACCACACCAGAAAACCCCTGGGTATAACATTCTAAGACAGCTCGAGCCATAATCTCTTTTGCCAGAGTACGTCCGGAATATTCGGCAGCAACCCATAAGCCCCGCAATTCACAAATATTGGGCTCTACTCGGATAATGTCTCGATATTCCTCCGGCAGAAAACTTTCTTCTGATTCCAGGGGCAGGCAATGGTTCTCACTTCTGGTATAGATCCTCATCCCCCCTATCATCTCACCTGTGGTGCTTAGAGATGCGGTTACGGCATACATACCAGGAATGATTTCCAGATCTTCCTGTTTTACTATCGCGTCCTTCAAACCAAATCTGTGCAAAGAAAGTCTTTGTCTTTCCAGTAATTCATGTAGCAATTCATTGCTATTCAGATCTTTGACAGAAATATGCCAATCCACTTTTTTCTCCTTATTGTGGAATTTGCAAAGAGGATCTTATGATCTGCTTGTATAGTCGTGCGGGTGCCATAGCCAGAATTAGCATTGGTGTGAATCTTCTAATGGTTATCCGAGAGTGTGTGCACAATAACTCGACCAGTATTTACTGGCAAGTTATTCAGAAGGATTTAATTCGTTGTTATTCTATATTAACAATTTAATGATTAAGTGATTATTTGTGAGTTAATTCTTGTATCTAAAGATAGAATATTGGCTTTAATTTTTTTCCAAATCTGTTTGGTGGGTTGTAAATGTCTTTGTTTGAATAAGAAGCATAATCAACTGGACATATATCGATTGTTAGCCGGCGCTTCTTTGTACTGGCTAAACTGAGAGAAACGGATACTTATGAGTGTCAGAACAGTTGATTAACAACCAAGTCGAGTGCATGGCTGGCCTCAACTCGGTACTGTAGATGAGCGCGCTTGGCAAAAGTATCTTTTGTAGGTTGTATGGGGTTTGAGCTTGTCATGGGTTGCTCACCAACCTTCAAGACAGTGACCTGATGAGTGTCCTCAAAGCCAGATCACGGTTGTGTCGCAAGAGTGTGGTTCTCACCGACTTGTGATGGTTTCTAGGAGAAGTGTCATGTACCGCCTGCTTTTATTTATTACGCTTTGTCTTGGCGTGGTGGTACATGCTGAGACACTGGAGGCAGGCTTCTTCAAGATTTCGCCCTGGGCATTTGTTGGTGATGATGGCAAGGCGAAAGGTGTGCTGGTGGATTTCTTTGACCAGGAGGTGGCACCCAGGGCAGGGGTTCAATTTGTATGGAACCAGCCGGTTACACCTCCTCGCCTAGTTGAGAATCTGCGTACGGGCACGCTTCATTTCGCACCAATTTTGAATCGAGAAGGTGAGGAGCGAATTCGCTCAATACGCTTTGGTCAGAACGAGGTAGTAAGTTTTCATCCTAGTTTGGTGGTAAATGCCAATTCGGTATTGAAGAATGTTGATAGGCCTCAGGACTTGGCGGGTATGACGGTCGCGTGGGTACTGGGCGCCAATTACACCGATTTCCTGGAGCACCCTGATATTCGTGTAGATAGGACAGGAGTGCCCGATTGGGAAGAAATCAATCTAGGGAAGTTGCGGCTTGGACGGGCTGATGCAGCCCTTTTTTCTAATCCTTATACACCCAGATATGTCGCCGGTAACAATATCAATCAGTTTCGGTTGCTGATGTTGCCAGTACCGCCTATTAAGCTTTTTTCGGTCTTCTCACCCAAACTGGACCCAGCTGTAGTTGCACGCGTTGACAAGGCTATAGGTGCTGCGGTTGCAAACGGGCGGTTGACATACTACTTGGCGAAATACGTGTCGGTGCGCTAGATACCGCTCATATCAGTATTCATCTGATTCATGGTTCAGCTGTCTGCTTTTATTGTGTACAAATCTTATTTGCTGGCTTTGACTTCAACCGGCTTTAAAGAAACGCTGTCTGTGGTTGGCAGACCTTCCTGTTGCCAGCGATCAAACTCCGCCATGACGGTTTTGTAAGTATCTTCACTAATCTGTGGCAATTGGCCGCCCAATTCTTCGCGCGCGGCATCAAAGCCTGCTTGTACGGCTGAACGGACTTTATCCAGTTTGCCTGCATCACCCCCGGCGGTGAACAGGGCAAAGTTCAGGATGCGTTCGGCAGTCTTGCGTACTCCCCATTCTCCATCTTCAGCAATGGCTTGCTTGGCGGCATAAATTTCTTCGGCACTTGCGGTCAGCTTTTGTTCGCCACTGAATACCTTGTTCCAGCTCAACCCTTGCTCATTGATGATGCCGCGTAGTTGGGACATAAAACGGGCAACCTCTTTTTCCGACTCTTCCAACATAGTGGCGAGGTCGGGCCGAGCTGTGCGAAGCAGGCTGCGAGGGTCCGAATAAGTTTGTGAGACATCATCAGTATTGCCATCGCCAAGGCTGACTTTATCGGTCGACGGCGGTGTGGCTGTATCACTTGTTGCCGGGGTTGCTGTTTGTGCACGTATGCGTGCTTGACTGGCATAGGAGGCGTTGCTGGCTACGGTTGAGATGGTATTGGACATTTTGTCTCTCCTGTCGCGCTGGTTCACCACAATCTATCGTCATTGGTGTCATCTGCTTTAGCCCGTCTGGCGGGAAAATGACGAGAGGGGCTTATTGCTTATGGGAGCAGAAACTACCAACGCAACATATGATTTCTAGAAGGACCTGTCCGTGATCTTTCACGAGCATTAGCGAGGACATCATCATCTGTCGGGATTTTCCGATAGATCACGAAGGAGAGAGCTGAATGCCTTCAATCTGTTTCTTAGGATCTGTTTCAGGGCTGATTACTCGTACGCTATCGGTACATAGGTTCTTAACTGCCATATTCTTACTATGTACCTGGCCGTGTGAAGCAGCATCTACAGTGATCTACCCTGCCCCGGATTCGCCTAGCGATACAAGGCATGCAGATAAGCTGGAATTTCTGAAGGCCGCACTTGAGCGCACCGTACCCCGCTATGGCGCATACGAGCTAAAGCCGGCCACGGTACCCATGAATAAGGTACGACAGCTGGCAGCTATACAAAAGGGTGATGAGTTGACCCTGATCTGGGGAAGCACTTCACCTGATCTGGAGCAGGATTTATTGCCTGTTCGTATCTGCTTACGTAAAGGCTTGATGGGTTACCGTATTGCATTGATTGCCAGGGAGAGGCAACCGGAGTTCGATAAGGTCCAGAATGTTGAAATGTTGAAGAAGTATCTGATCGGCCAGGGCAATGGTTGGGGGGATGTCCCAGTGCTGCGGCGTGCAGGGTTGAATGTACTGACGGGCAACTATCCCAATCTATTCCGCATGGTGGCAGCCAACCGCATCGATCTATTTCCGCGTGGGGTGACCGAAGTATTCAATGAGTGGGAGGCTAATCATACGGAACTCCCGAATCTGGCTATCGAGAAAGGATTGCTGATTCATTATCCCAGCCCGTATTACTTTTTTGTCAGCAAGCAGAATATGGCGTTGGCAGGCAGGTTGGAAGAGGGGCTTCGTATGATGTTGAAGGATGGCAGCTTTGACGAGATATTCATGCGTTACAACGGTGAGAGCATCATGAAAGCCAAGTTCAATGAACGCCGGATTATTCGGCTGGAGAACCCAACCTTATCACCCGAAACGCCACTGAAAGAGAAAGCATTGTGGTTTGACCCTGCCAGCGTAAAAGGTAAGTAACCATTGCAGGCTTGCTCTACTTGGCGCATTGCTATCAAAGGGCCGGTAAAAGCCGGCCCCACAAATCTAGGGCAATTATTTTTGTTTGTTGGTATCAGCTGGCTTGGTTTGAGCAAGGAAAGAGCCTGCCGGTGAAGTAGCTGGTTTTTCTTTTTTGGGTTTCTTTGCTTCCTTATTGCTTCGCATTTGACCTTTGGCCATGGTGTGTTCTCCTTACAGCGTGGGTTGGGAATCTGCAGTGATACAGAAGGAGTTTTTCGCAGGTACTTGTGGAATGTCACGATGGGTAATCTGCGCTGTTTGATCATAGATGTATGCAGGGAAGAGCGTTAGCTCTAGAGCTTGCCGGGTAGTGACGTGATACGACTTGAGCGCATTTTATGTGCGGTGAACAGCAGCAAAAAAGGGCGCAATATCGCGCCCTTTTTTCAGTTTACAACGTGCTGACTTATTGCTTCTGGAGGCGATACGGAGTCAATGTCATGGTGACATTGCTGCCTGCGCCAGCCCAGTCCGTGTAGGTACGGTTCTTCTCGAGCGTGTAGAAGCTATCGACATAGTCGTCACTGTTCTCAAACCACTTCGATGGCATGGCTTGGATGATCGCGCTGGCTACTGTGGCAATCACAGCGTATTCCGGTTTGAAAACGCCCAGAATTTTCTCTACGCCGGAAGTAACGGCCACCACCAAATCCTTGTAGTTGGTATTGTCATCGTGTTCAAAGAACTGGATATTGGCTGCCGCAAAGCGGTAGTTGCTCCAGAAGAACAAGATTTGATTCGGTGTATAGGTCTGGCCGCTGTAGTCGAGGTAAGGCATCTCGATCAGTTCGATTTGAGCTTTGGACTGATCTGGCTGGACACCGGAGACCATGGCATAGATTTCGGCAGCACCGGAAATCCAGGGTTCCATATCGTCTTTCAGCTGAATGCGGTCCAGTTTGGCTGTCTCGATATAGTTATGGCTGTTGCGATTGCTGGCTGCAGCGTTTACCCCTGAGCGTGTGTTACTGACTCCGGGTAGATCACTGACTCCTGGCTCGGTAAGTGCACTGTTTGCAACTTGCTTGCTTTGCATGCCGCGCTCTACCAGGGTGCGGTTGGCAAGCTGCAAGCCGGCGCGCAGGTCCTCGCGGCTATCGATGTCTGCTACCAATACAGGCACTTGCGGCGCAACGCGGGCGTCGAAAGTATGGACTTTGCCATTGCGATCGTAGGCTTCCACCACGCGCCATTGCTTTTCGTTACCTGCTGGTTCGAACGCAACCAATGTCTGGCTCAGGTCGACAGGTACAGTAGTTTTCTGGTTGGCGGGCTGATAAAGCCGTACTTGCAGTAAACCGTTGCTGAGGCCGGAAAGGCCTTTGGACTGCAGAACGGATTTTTCCAACTGGCGTAGTCCGGCGTCGGTGCTTTTCCCTTTAACCATGCCTGTAGCGAGTTGGCTTTGTTGGAAGTCATCCAACACGCTGCTTAATTTGGCGGCTTGTTCCCGACCTACTTTGGGGCTTGTGTTGAGCTGTTTGCTGAGGCTGGCGGCAAACAGGGGGTCGGCCAGCATGCGAGAGATCTGCTTCGCAGCTTGGCGTTTTGCGGTGTCGATGGCAGTGGGCTGAACAAGTATGCCGTTAAGCATTTCAGCGGAGAACTCAGGCCGGATTTCTTCGGCCTGGCTGGTGAAGGCAGCAAAACACAGTGCGCCGATGCTCAGTTGGCGCCATACAGCAGTGAATTTCATAACAGCTCCCCAAACATAGTCTCTTTATTGATCGTCCGTTGTTGGCTGGACGTGAAAGCCAGGCAGACAAGCGCTTGGCAGGGACTAAGCTAGAGGTAGTTACGAAGGCTGGCAATGACAATCGCATTTGCATGAAGAATATTTGCACTAATGCGACGGATTATTAAACTTTCATCGCTTTATCTTCTCGATTCGCATCGGAATGCGGCTTGTCGATAAGTCGGCGGTATGCAGATGAAATCATGCGAATCTGTTTCGGGACGTATGGCTAGGAATGTGCGCCATTGAATTATGCGCAATGAATAGACGCAAGTACCCAATGCCGCGGCTTGTGATGGAAGCTTGGGGAAATGCTGAGGGTGAAGGCTTTTGGGCATGCTAAGTTTAAGCATGCGTGTTGGAACCTGCTTACGATCTGTCGCGAGCAGCTGTGCTTAGAATCTGTCCACGATAGAGATGAACATACTCCGAGGCGTTGGTTTCCAGGCAGAGAGACGATGCGTGTACTGCGTAATTGGTTGTTAAAACCGGTTCACGGTACCGTTGTACGCCTCTTATCGAGGTGCGCATGGTGCTTGAAAGTTGCTACCAGTGGGGCACTGGGCAGCTATGTCTTTACCTGCCAGGAGATTCCCAACCTGATGTTTCACAAGTGTACTTGTTTCAATGGCTTGTTCCGCCTGGCTAAGGTGTGTTCGTTGCCGGCTTTGAGCAGGTTCTTGATCTGCATACTGTTGCAAATGCCGCTGGTTTGGTCGGCTGATCACATCCGATTGGCGAACGGTGAATGGGCACCGTATCTCTCGGAGAAGTTACCGCATGCTGGTTATGCCTCTCATATCGTGACAGAGGCATTCAAGGCTGTTGGTGTGGAGGTGCAATATGAGTTTTACCCTTGGGCGCGCGCTCAGGAGTTGGTCAAGGCGGGCGCAATTGATGGGTCATTGGTGTGGTCGATATCGGCAGAGCGTGAGAAATTCGCCCTGTTTAGTGACCCAGTCATAGTGGATGACGAAGTTGTGTTCTATCTACGTGCCAAACCTTTGGTATGGCAGCGGGTGGAGGACTTGAACGGACTAGTCATGGGTATTCCGCTGGGGTCCAAGCTGGGTGTGTGGGAAGCACAGGTGAAGAGTGGTGCAATACGCCGTGAATTAACTATCGATGTGCATTCTGGTTTCTTGCAGCTACTGGCTCGCCGGATCGACTTTTTTCCCTTGGTAAAGTCTGTTGGTTTGCATCTGTTACGTAATAAATTCCCTCCCGATGTGGCGGAGCGAATTACCTACTCTTCAATTGTGACGGAGCGCCGTGAGTACCGATTAATGTTAAGCCGTCAATTGCCAAGAAATGCAGAACTGGTAAAGCGATTTAATGAAGGTCTGGCTAAGTTGCAAAGTAATGGCAAGCTGGCCAAGATGGAAAAAGATTACTACGCAGGCCGGTACGATAACTAGGCATTTTAATACCCAGTATATATCGTGAACGATATAAATTTCTTAGTGTTATTCTAGCTAAGACTGATGTGCCTAGCTGATAGGTGATTGATTTACGGTGCCGTTACTCTAGAGATAGGCATATTACCTCAAAATGCCTATCTCCTTTGACTGTGACCAAACTATGCTGATTTCCCAAGTAGTTGTTGTTTAAGGGATTTATCGGCTGGTTTTTCTCCAAGCCATACTTTCAACAAGGCTGCATAAAAATTATTGTCCGGTAATGGCTCGCCCAGTCTTTTACCATTCAGTTGAATAACGGTACCTGTGCCGGGTATCCAATCCAAGGTCATGACATCGTTAGGTTTTATGTAGCGATGCGTTCCAAAAATCTCTCCTATTGCTAGCATCTGGTTAAATAGGCGAGCCTTCTCTTCGCTCGTACAATTGTTATTCAGGCCATCTAATAATGCTTGGCTCAGTGTATCGGCACTGACCTCGCGCAACATGGTAATGGAAAGACGTTTAGGGCCTGTAGTAGTGATTACTTCGGCAGTAGTGGATTTGCGGTCGCTTTGATATAGCGCGGCTACATACACTTTAAAAAATGCTTTAGTACGAACACCTGCGCCGTTTAGTTTCAGCTCGGTGTTGGCGACCTTCACACTATCCTCCACCATAATGCCGGAGACTTCGGTATTTGCCATGGCGGATAGGTTGAGGACTGATAGACAGCCAATCAACGCTAGCCACTTTCTAGTATAACTACTCATTATTTACGGTTCCTTCCTTAGATTCACTCATCCAGCAGAGCGCATTGTTGTGTAGGGCTCAATGTTCCGCTCCTGGCTAAGGATCTGCTCAAAGTAACCTGCGAGTCAGCAATACGACGTCAGAAACAACTTCGGAATGCTCATTTACAACTTGTAAACTCTGCTTCCTCAGCTGTCTGAGCTTTGTTTCGCAAGGCTTTGAACAAGTTCTAAGAGGGGGTGGAACAATTACTCTATGATGCCTGAGTTACTGAGAATTAAACAAGCAAGCGCTTGAATAATTATAAGAGAGTTGCGTAACGAGGGTATACCTGTCGGTATTGCACAACAGCTACGTTACAGGACAGGGGATGACTTACCCGAGATCATCCCCCGTTCTGAAGCATCACAAGAATTAGTTAGCGCTTCAAACAGATTTCACCTACGTAGCTACCCTTTTTATTAATGCCGATGAAATCGCCAAAAGCATAAATATGGCCAGTTGCGCCAGCAAAGTAACCTCTTCCGTCCACGATGATGGCTTGCTCTGTTGAACCGACCCCACTCATTGCACCAGCTTCCGCGCTAAAAATCTTCCCGTAAGGGGTGTTCAGTACGGTTCGGCCAGTAAACATTTGCCGTGTTTGTGTCGCCTTGGCGCTGGGAATCGGGGGGATGTCTTTCTCCTCCAGCGTGCTGGGTGTTGCGGTTTGTACTCTATCTATGCCGAGTACGGGTTCTATGGTGAGGCCAGAGAAGCCAGTTCCTAAGCCACTGGCGATTGTTTTGAAACAAACGGGAGGAGCTGCTGGATCCTTATTTTCTTTGGATCCTAAATAATTATTGCCTGGATAGGCTGTAATAATTTGGCACTGTGGATCAGGAATTAACTGAATTGTTCCAAATACAGGAAAGCATCTTCCCGTCGCTTGTGCAAGCATAGGAAGGTTAGCTAATACAATAGCAAGAATAGCGGTCGATTTTTTCATTTTTATTTCTCAAGTGGTGAATGATGTATACAGAGTGCCCCAGTCTTTAAATACAAACATCCTTCAAACGAGGGATATTAGGTTACGTATTTCAGATAATATTCACAATGCCTATGTATAAAATAGTGTGCGCTATGCCTTTATCTGGTTAATTAAATTAATATTAATATGCAGATTGATTAAAAGCGCTACTTATTATTCAAACATCGCTGTGTAGGCAGTCCTGGTAGCCGGATGAGCAGGTGGCGTAGCAAGAGCAAAATATTTTGCTCAACGGGTGTGGCAAATCGTGCGTGGGTAGGCTTAGATGAAACCAGCCTTTAACAAGGAGTTCACACCATGCAATTCGATGAAGTCAAAGCCCAGCATTTCTCCTCACTATCTCGCGATCCTTTCCCGCATGTGCTCATCGAGCGTGCGTTACAGCAGATTGCGGGGGGGGATGCTGATGGGGCACAGTTCCGTAAAGATGTTCTGGCCGCAGCAGGCTGGACGCATAGTGCACTGATTACCTTCGGCAAGTACCCTGACCAAGCCGCTGCGGCGCTTAACCGTATACGCTTGGTGCTTCAAGAGAGCGAAGATCCGGCAACGATTCTGGCTAAGCTCAAGCAATCGAAGTGAGGGCGTATCACAAGCGGTGGTGCGGTACCTGCCCACCGCTTGATAGCAGACCGAATAGGCAAAACAAATACTTAGCGACAATGCTACAAGGCTTGTGTTAAAGTGCGCGCCGTTGGCTGGTTTACTTCGGCCAAAGCTCCTGTACAGTTTTCAAGCTTTTCGTTCCTCCGGTAGTCCTTTCGCACTTCTGCGAATTCTCTTCCCCTGATACCCAAGCTTGCTGCAGAACAGCGCTATCCCTTGCGCTTTGTCTGCTTACTGTCTGAGGCTTCGCGCCAAGACAAAGCATTTGCGCTGGCAGTGCGCCTTTTCCGTTTTGTCCTGGTTTTTTGATTGGCATGGTGAACGCCATGCCTGCGGTGCATGCACAGGGACACTTGACTGTTAGACACAGATTTGTGGTCTGAGTGGTTCCTTTTCATGCTGCTTGCTCGGAACTTGAGCCTTTTGTGTTTGACAAACCTGTCGACACTGGTAGGTTTCAAGCTCGCCAGGCAACGCAGCTTGTGATGCTGCAGGCCCCGCAATAAAAATAACTAAAGGAAAATGCATGATTATTCGAGATCTGAAAGCAGGTGACTACTTCACCCAGGAAATCCATGGTGAGCAGATTCAGTTCAAGGTACTGGCAGTCGAGCCTATCGGCCGGCAAGTGCAGGTTGAACTGGAGTCGCGCCTTGGACGTGCTACAGCTCGCTATATGAGCTATGCGTACTTGCCCGGTACTCGGACACGTAGCGCACGTAGCAACAGTGTGAACTAGGATCTACTGCAGGTTCAGCTTCCACCTTTGATGTTTGCATCAATCGACCTCAATGCTGAGGCCGTTGTGTTTGGGTGGGAAGCTGATCTTGATTTAACGATGAAAAAGAAGGCTGTCTGTTTTTGCATGTCAGCCTTTTTGTTTCTCTCAGAGTCTGTGCATTTTAGGCAGCTTAATGCCTGTTTCTTTGTTCCCGCCGTTAGATTCTGCTTACGGTCCTGCTGCACAGCAGTGATCAGGATTTGCCGGGATATGGATGTTGTGGCCGGGTGCTGATAGGCGCTATAAAGCTTGCGCTGAATACTTAAATGGATTGGTATGAGTCATAGTCATCTCGGGCCATTGTTATGCCTGCGGCGCATTGTGTCCGTTTGCTTTAACATCGCCGCATTCGATTGCCGGATAACACGATGAATAGACCCAAACCTTTTTCCATGATCCGCGAGTTTCACCTGGCTGATTGGTTTACGCTCTCCAACGCTTTTTGTGGCGTGGGCGCGCTATTCGCAGTGATGACCTACCTGCAGACGAATATGGAGCTTCATCTCTATTTCGCATGTGGCCTGATTCCGTTTGCATTGTTGTTCGATGTATTGGATGGGCGTATTGCGCGTTGGCGTCAGCAAAGTTCCGCCATGGGGCGCGAACTGGATTCGCTGGCTGATGTGATTTCTTTTGGTGTTGCACCGGCAGTAATTGCTTATGGCTGCGGCATGCAGGGTTTGTTTGATCGCATTGTGCTGCTGTTCTTTGTGGCCGCAGGTGTTTCGCGCTTAGCCCGGTACAACGTTACCGCGGAGAAGTTGGCGGATGCTGGCGACAAGGTGAAGTACTTCGAAGGCACGCCTATTCCTACTTCATTGTTGCTTGTTGGAATATTGGCATACGCAGTATCGCAGGATGCAATTGGTGAACAGATGTGGTTCGGTGTGATCTATATCGGCGGCTTCCAATTCCACCCTCTTGTATTGATGTTCGCGGTGTCGGGCTCACTAATGATCAGCCGGATAAAGATCCCGAAACTGTAGTGCCAATTTGATCCCCAATAAAAAACGACCGCAGTATCAAGCGGTCGTTTTTTATTCGTAAACAGTATGTGGGTACGATAAGTCTTAGTCCTCTAAGATCATGAATAGGTTCTAAGCGTTGTAAGCAAGGTTGGGTGCCAAATCTCGCTCTGCCTGCTCGACACTGACACCGCGGCGGTTGGCATAGTCTTCAACCTGGTCTTTCTCCAGCTTGCCGATTGCAAAATACTGCGATTGCGGATGGCTGAAATAAAGTCCGCTGACCGCAGCGGTAGGCAACATGGCATAACCCTCGGTCAATTGCATACCGATGCTTTCTGCGCCTAGTACGCGGAACATATCGGTCTTGGTTGTATGGTCCGGACAGGCTGGGTAGCCGGGCGCGGGGCGGATGCCGCGGTAGCGCTCTTCAGTAAGGTCATCCACTGTCAGATCCTGTTCTGTCGCATATCCCCATATCTCACGTCGCACTTTGGCGTGCATCAACTCGGCAAAGGCTTCTGCAAGCCGGTCGGCCAGCGCTTTGACCATGATGGCGCTGTAGTCGTCGTTTGCATCTTCGAATCGCTTTACATGCGGGTCGATATTTAACCCGCCCGTCACAGCAAACAGCCCGACATAGTCAGCCTTGCCCGTGGTTTTGGGTGCGACGAAATCAGCAAGACACCAGTTGGGTTTGCCTTCGGATTTGCGGTTCTGCTGACGTAGGCAGTGCATGCTCATCAGCTTCTCGCCGCTAGCAGGGTTGTAAAGTTCAATGTCATCGCCAACACTGTTGGCTGGAAATAAACCGATCACGCCATTGGCTTGCACCCAGTTGTTCTCGACTATCTGCTTGAGCATGGTTTGGCCGTCTGCAAAAAGTGCACGGGCTGATTCGCCCACGACAGCATCGCCGAGAATCTTCGGGTACTTGCCGAACAACTCCCAGGCATTGAAGAACGGACTCCAATCGATGTATTCGGCAATTTCCGCCAGCGGGTAATTTTCGAACTTGATCAGCCCCAGCTGCTTTGGCTTTGGCGGGTTGTAAATAGCCCAGTCGTATTCACCGGTAGCTTGGAACCGGTTGGCGCGTGCATCTGCCAACTTGAGCAGATCAAGCTTTCCGCGACCCGCATGTATCGTACGGATATTCTCGTACTCGTTGGCTACCCGGCCAACATAATCAGTTCTCAGTTCTTCCGAGAGCAGGTTGGAGCACACGCCAACGGCACGTGAAGCGTCGGGTACGTAGATAACCGGTTGGGGATAATTTGGCGCGATTTTGACTGCGGTATGTACTTTGGAGGTGGTAGCGCCTCCAATCAGCAAGGGAATACTGAAGCCCTGGCGCTGCATTTCCTTGCCTACATGGGCCATTTCTTCGAGGGATGGCGTGATCAAACCACTCAGCCCGATGATATCGGCTTTGGTTTCGCGTGCGGTATCCAGAATCTTCTGCGCAGGCACCATCACACCAAGGTCGATTACCTCGTAGTTGTTACAGCGCAGCACCACGCCGACAATGTTCTTGCCGATATCATGGACATCTCCCTTTACGGTTGCCATCACTATCCGGCCCTTGGCGGAGGTGTCAGCCAAGCCCAGCCGTTGTTTTTCCTCTTCAATGAAGGGTTCGAGATAAGCAACAGCGGCTTTCATCACCCTGGCTGATTTGACCACTTGCGGGAGAAACATCTTGCCTGACCCAAATAGATCCCCAACGTGATTCATGCCATTCATCAACGGGCCTTCGATAACGTTGATGGGGCGCGGCAGACTTTGGCGGGCTTCTTCGGTGTCTTCAACGATATAGGTGGTGATGCCCTTGACGAGAGCGTGGGTGATGCGGTCTTGCAGTGTACCGTTACGCCAGCTTAGATCTTCACCCTTCTGGGCATTCGTATCACCCTTGAAACGCTCGGCCAGCGCGATTAACTTTTCGGTGGCATCTATACCGTCCGCCGTGGGGCGGTTGAGCACTACATCTTCAATAGCATCACGCAACTCAGCATCGACTTCCTCATACACCTCAAGCGCGCTGGTATTGACGATGCCCATGCTCATACCGCGCTGGATTGCGTGGTACAGAAAAACTGCATGTATGGCTTCGCGCACCTTGTTGTTACCGCGGAAACTGAAGGAGACATTGGATACCCCGCCGGAAATCTTGGCGTGCGGCAGGTTCTGTTTGATCCAACCAGTGGCTTCAATGAAGTCGAGGCCGTATTTGGCGTGCTCTTCGATACCGGTGGCAACAGCAAAGATATTGGGGTCAAAAATGATATCGGCAGGGTCGAACCCTACTTGGTCAACGAGGATGTGGTAGCTCTTCTGGCAGATTTCGATCTTGCGCTCAAATGTATCGGCTTGGCCAACTTCATCGAATGCCATGACGATGACAGCTGCACCATAACGTCTGCACAGTTGAGCATGCTTGATGAATTCTTGTACGCCTTCCTTCATCGAGATCGAATTGACGATGCATTTGCCCTGCACGCATTTCAGGCCAGCTTCGATGACGCTCCATTTGGAGGAGTCGATCATCACCGGTACGCGTGAAATATCCGGCTCGGATGCAATCAGGTTAAGGAAGGTGACCATGGCTTTTTCGGCATCCAGCATGCCTTCATCCATATTTATATCAATGACCTGGGCACCTGCCACAACTTGCTGGCGAGCCACTTCGAGCGCAGCTGGGTAATCACCTGCCAGAATTAGCTTCGCGAATGCGCGCGAGCCCGTGACGTTTGTCCGCTCGCCCACATTCACGAACAGGTCGTTATCGCCAATATTGAAGGGCTCAAGGCCCGACAGCCTTGACATCGGCGTGAGCTGTAGCAACCGCCGTGGCGGCATGCTGGCCAGTGTATCAGCCATGGCTTTGATGTGATCTGGCGTGGTGCCGCAGCAGCCACCGACAATATTGACGAGGCCAGTAGCGGCCCACTCGCGAACATGCTCGGCCATCACCTCGGCGGATAAATCGTAGCCACCAAAGGCATTGGGTAAGCCGGCATTGGCGTGAACTGATACATAGCTTTCCGAAACACGCGCCATCTCTTCCACATAGGGGCGAAGCAGATCTGGGCCTAAAGCGCAGTTAAGGCCATAGCTGATGGCATCGGCATGGCGCAGCGAGTTGTAGAAGGCTTCGGTGGTCTGCCCTGTCAGCGTACGGCCCGACTGATCGGTAATGGTGCCGGAGATCATCACCGGAAGGCGCTCAATATCGGGGCGATCATCAAAATACTTGTGGATGGCGAATACAGCTGCTTTGGCATTCAAGGTGTCGAAAATTGTTTCGACCAGCAGCAGGTCTGCACCGCCAATCACTAGGCCATCAATGGCTTCGGTGTAGCTTTCCACCAGCGCATCGAAGGTGACATTGCGAAAGCCCGGGTCATTCACATCGGGGCTGATTGAGCAGGTTCGGTTGGTCGGGCCCAATACCCCGGCACAGAAACGCGGCTTGTGCGGCGTCTTGGCGGTTTGCGCCACGCACAGTTTTTTTACCAGTTTGGCTGCTTCGACATTCAGCTCGTGAACCAGCGATTCCATGTCGTAATCGGCCATGGCAATGCTGCTAGCGTTGAAGCTGTTTGTTTCGATGATGTCCGCGCCAGCATCAAGATAGGCTTGGTGGATGCCGGCGATGATGTCCGGTTGGGTCAATACCAACAGGTCATTATTACCCTTCAGGTCGCTAGGCCAATCCTTGAAACGTTCGCCACGGTAATCCATTTCCCCCAATGCATGCCGCTGAATCATGGTACCCATGCCGCCATCGAGAATCAGGATGCGGTTTTTCAGCAGGGTGGAAATCTGGTCACGGCGCGAGGTCATGGTAGGTGCCTGATATTGCGGGGAAAGTGCGCAATTTTACCACGTGCAATGTTTCCACCCGGCTATGGAGGGCATTGTGTACATGAATGGTTCTCATGCAGCACGGTCCTATGATCTTCAAGACCTGTTGAAGTGATTTGACTTCCCTTGCCTCATTTGTCGAGTTTCTTCTGCACTTAGAACCTGTTTACGATCTGTCGCGTGCAGCTGTCAGCAGGGCGCAGAGCAGCACATAAGTCCTGATCACGGCTGCGCAGCAAGATCATGGACAGGTTCTTAGAGTCGCTAACAAAACTCAGCGAAGTGATTCTGGCTAGGCGTGCAAGCGTAGGCAGTACGTGGGTACGACAAGCTTGCGCAACAACGCCAGAAGGGTTTTGTTAGCGGCTCTTAGAGGGCTCTGTGCATGAACAGGCTTAATGGGTCTGGTCGATAGTCGCCAAACGGATCACACTCGGTAAAGCCGTAATGCCGATATAGCGCGATGGCTTCGGGCTGGTGTATTCCAGTCTCCAGCTTAAGGGCTACGAGGCCCCGTTGCTGCGCGGCGGATTCCAATCTGGTCATCAACGCCTTGGCGACACCTTGGCCTCTGCATGTAGGTTCGACATACATACGCTTGATTTCAGCATAACCGGGTTTGGCGACGATGGCGGCGCAGCCGACAGCTTTGTCACCCAGCCAGGCCAGCTGAAAATCCACCTCCGGTTGGGCCAGTGCTTCGATACTGAGAAGGTGATTAGATTCCGCAGGGTAAAGGGATCGTTGATATTCATCGAGGGCGCTGATGAGGCGTCGAGCTTCTGGCAATAGCGGTGAAGCAGATTCAATTCGCAGCATGGTTTTTATTCCCCACCTATTTCCCGTTCCAGGTCCAGTTCCTGAATCTTGCGTGTCAGGGTATTTCGCCCAAGGCCAAGCCGCTCAGCCGCTTCGATACGTTTGCCACCGGTTGCAGCCAATGCCCGGAGTATCAACGTCCGTTCGAATTGTTCAGTCAGTACTTCGATAAAGCCGCGCTCCCCTTCGCGTAAGCGACGGTCCGCTTCGTTGGCAAGCTGGGTTACCCAGTCACCGCTGGCATTGGAAAGACCGGCTTCGCCTTTGAGTTCTGGCGGTAGATCAACAGGGCCAACGGCCTGACCGGGCGCCATGACGGTAATCCAATGGCACAGGTTTTCGAGCTGGCGCACGTTGCCAGGAAAATCGAAGCTGGCCAGTATGCGCATTGCCTCGTCGGTCAACCGTTTGGGGTCGGTACCCAGGCTGCGCGCAGAGGTGACCAGAAAGTGACGGGCCAGAAGCGGAATATCTTCGCGGCGTTCGCGTAAAGGCGGTAGGCGTAAGCGGATTACATTCAGGCGGTGGAAAAGGTCTTCGCGGAACAAGCCGTTTTTTACCCTTTCCTCCAGTGCTTGATGGGTGGCGGCAATAACCCGCACATTGGCCTTGATAGGAATATGGCCACCTACCCGGTAGAAATAGCCGTCGCTCAATACCCGCAATAGACGGGTCTGCAACTCTGGTGGCATATCGCCGATTTCATCAAGGAAGAGCGTGCCGCCTTCTGCTTGTTCAAAGCGGCCGGTGCGTTGATTCTGTGCGCCAGTAAAGGCGCCACGTTCGTGGCCAAACAGCTCGGATTCAAGCAGATCCTTGGGAATGGCAGCAGTGTTGATGGCAACCAATGGCTTGGCGCTACGCGGGCTATGTCGATGCAGTGCACGGGCCACCAGCTCCTTACCAGACCCCGATTCGCCGGTAATCATCACCGTAGCGGCACTTTGGCTTAGCCGGCCGATGGCACGGAATACATCCTGCATGGCAGGAGCCTGGCCTAGCATCTCTGGCGTTTCTTCCGGTATAGGCTCGACGACTTCCTGCTTGAGGCTTTCATCAAGCGCCCGGCGGATCAGCTCCACCGCATGGTCTACATCGAAAGGTTTGGGCAGGTATTCGAATGCGCCCCCCTGGAATGCGGCAACCGCACTTTCCAGGTCG
Organism: Chitinimonas violaceus; assembly: GCF_052601015.1. NCBI lineage: Bacteria > Pseudomonadati > Pseudomonadota > Betaproteobacteria > Neisseriales > Chitinibacteraceae > Chitinimonas > Chitinimonas violaceus. The sequence continues at coordinate 150,810 of NZ_JBQXDJ010000001.1, forward strand.
GAGTGGGCAGTCATGATGATGACGGGCAAGCGCGGGAAACGTGTTTTCAGCTCTGCAAGCAGGTCGAGCCCCGACTCGCCCGGCATGCGGATGTCGCTGACTACCACGGCGGGCATTTCCAGTTTCAGAGCATCCAATGCGGCGGATGCCGAGGCGAATGCCTGGTGGGCGATGCCTTCCCGGGCTAAGGCTTTTTCAAATACCCAACGGATTGAACGGTCGTCGTCAATAACCCAGACAGATTTCATAGGCAGGAATCTTCGCTTTATTTATTGTTATTGCCGTCGATCGGTGTCCAACCATTCAGCGGCAGGGTGATGGTAAAGCTGGTGCGGCCAGTCTCGCTCTCGAAGGCGATCATGCCGTTGTGTTGCTGTATGAAGGTGTGCGCAAGGTGTAACCCGATGCCTGTACCACCCGGCCGTGCTGAAATCAGCGGATAGAACAATGTGTCGCGAATATGCTCGGGTATGCCAGGGCCGTTGTCGGTAATTTCCAGGGTAAGGCCGAGTGGGAAGCGACGCCGGTTCAACGTTACCTGCCGGGCTACACGGGTTTTAAGCACGATCTGGCCGGCGCCATGCATGGCTTGCGCAGCGTTGCGGACGATATTCAACACGGCTTGGATCAACTGTTCCTTGTCGCCGAAAAGATCAGGAGCACTGGTGTCATAGTCTCGCCGCACAGCCAACCCATTGGGAAATTCGGCCAGTAATACGGTGCGTACCCGTTCCAGGACTTCGTGGATATTCACTTCCCCGACCTGGGGCAGTCGATGGGGCGTCAGCAGTTGGTCCAGCAGGCTTTGCAGGCGGTCTGCCTCGTCCACGATCACCTGTGTGTATTCGGTCAAAGCAGGGTCAGGCAGTTCTTTCTTCAAGAGCTGTGCTGCACCGCGAATACCGCCAAGTGGATTTTTAATTTCGTGCGCCAGATTGCGGATCAGCTGGCGATTCGCCACTTGTTGGGCTGCCAGTCGCTCTTCATTGGCGATCTTGCGTTGCTGATCGGTCTGGCGAAATTCCAATACGGTGTACGCAGGCGATTCGATATCCCGTACGGTGAAGCCGACATGGATGGTGTATCCCAGCCTGACAGCCAAGGCGACATCATGCTCGGTCACGCTGGCGTTTTGTTTCTCCGCTGCTTCCAGCGCAGCCAGGATCTCGCCCGGTTCTGAAAAGCAGGCCGATAAGGGGCGCCCGATGGTTTCGCGTGCCGACAGCTCGAACAGGTTTTCCGCTGCGGGATTAAGGTGGCAGACAGTCTGTGCTGTATCGAGAACGATGACAGCAGTTTCGATTAATTCCAGGCCAGCAAAAGTGGTGTGGGTCATAGACGTTGCCGGAGCGTGGGTTGAGCTTGTGTCGAAGCCTGTTCATGATCTGTCGCGAGCAACTATGCTCAGGGCTCAGGTGCCGCATTACTGTGCTGTGCGCTGAGCACGACTTCTCGCAACAGACCGTAAGCAGGCCTTTAGCAAATTGCGGGCCACGATAAAGCGAGTTTCGACCGCTTTGAAATCAGCAACTTGTCGTGATTTTAAGTGTTAGAAACAGAGTTGCGCCATTTTGGGGCGCACGCATGCGGCATTTGTGCACCATTGTAGTGCAATACATGCGAAAGACTGTGAGGAACGAACTGAGCTACAGCGAAGTAGGTGCTGGTAATGCAGCAGGCTGGGATGGATGAGGCTTACTGAACGCGTGCAATTTCTTTCTGCAGCGTTTCAATGTTCTTTTCATGGAACAACTTCTTATCGCGCAGTTTGGCGTCCTGCGGCGCTGCATTCAGGCGCTGGCGGCTATCGTCTAACAACTTTTGTTCACTGGCCATCTCGTCTAACAGAATCTGCCTGCGGCCTTCATCGCGGGTCTTTTGGGTAGCGCTATCCACACGGGGGAAATTGCCGGGCGTTGGTGTACTGGCGGCACGAGACTGGCGCGGGGCAGGCACACTGTTGGGTAACGGGTCCAACTCCATGCGCTTCGCCCCTTTGATGGGGATATTCGAATAAGTGACCTGGCCGTCCTTATCGACATGCTTATAGATGTCTGCAACGGCAGGTAGAACAAAGCAGGTAATAAGTAGAGGGCGCAGCAGCATGACAATGTGGTGAAAAGCGATGGACGAATCTTAGCATGCCAAAGAATCAGATATGGCGTGAGAACCTGTTCAAAGTCATCTGCGCGTTAGCAATACGGAATTGAAAACCGCCTTGGGATGCTCATTTACCATGAGTAAACTCCGCCTCCTCGGTTGTTTCCGCCTTGTCTTGCTTTGGCTCGCGAGACTTTGAACTGCTTCTGAGTTGGTCTAATCACCATCGCAGTTTATTAGTTTTACCGGTGCTGGTTCGTTGACAGCTAACCAATCCAGTGCTCTTACGGTCTCGGCAGAGCTGGGATTCGCTACAATCATCCTCCATGCGCAAACATATTCTGTTGATTGAAGACGAAGCCGCCATTGCCGATACGGTGGTCTATGCGTTGGAGCGGGAGGGCTATTCGGTCAAGTGGTGCGCGCTGGGCCGCGATGGCTTGGCTGCCTTTGCGGAACAGCAACCCGATCTTCTGATACTCGATGTTGGCTTACCCGACCAAAGCGGTTTTGATGTTTGCCGTAGTGTACGTCAGCAGTCCCAGTTACCCATTATTTTCCTTACTGCGCGTGCCGATGAGATTGATCGGGTGGTGGGGTTTGAGCTCGGTGCGGATGACTATGTGCCCAAACCCTTCAGCCCACGTGAGTTGGTGGCCCGGGTAAGGGCAATTCTACGGCGGGGTCAACCACAGCCAGCGGTACCTGCCCACGGTCTGCGCCACGATATAGCGCGCGCGCAGATCAGCCTGGACGGCAAAGTACTGGACCTTACCCGTTACGAATATCGCCTGTTGGCGGTGCTACTGGCAGAGCCGGAACGGGTATTCAGCCGTGCGCAGCTGATGGATAAAGCTTGGGATGAACCGGAGGCCAGCTTCGAACGCACAGTCGATGCCCATATCAAGAGCCTGCGTGCCAAGTTACGGGAGTTGAGCCCCGATTGCGATCCGATCCGCACCCACCGGGGCTTGGGGTACAGCTTCAGCTGGGATAGGCAATGAGGATCGGTGTCCGCATTTTTCTGGGCTACTTCCTCGTGGTGGGTTTGGCGGCGTTCTTTTTGCTTGATACTGCACACGACAAGCTTGAGCCCGCATTGCGCCAGTCCATGGAAGACACGCTGGTGGACACGGCCAACTTGCTGGCTGAATTCGTACAGCCAGAGCTGCAGGCGGGTACCGTGGCCAATGGGGAGTTTGCCAAGCGGCTTGAGGAGTTCGCTGGCCGCCGTTTGAATGCCATGATTTGGGGAGTCCCAAAGAACCTCCCTAATCACCGTATCTATGTGACAGATACTAAGGGGATGGTGGTGTACGACTCCGATCATCTGGCTGTTGGACAGGACTATTCCCGCTGGAATGATGTACTTCGCACTTTACGGGGCGAGTATGGCGCACGTACCACGCGTGGCGACCCCGATGACCCGGAAACCTCGGTGATGTATGTGGCCGCGCCGGTATATGGCGATGGCGGCAAATTGATTGGCGTTGTCACCGTTGCAAAGCCATCACGTAGTGTAGAGCCCTTTTTTGCCCAGGCATTTGGCAGTCTGGCGCGTGCAGGAGTAGTCGTTCTCGTAGCTGGGTTGCTGATAGGGTTGTTGTTGTCGTGGTGGTTGACCCGTTCACTCAGCAAACTGGTGGGGTATGCCAGTGCGGTTGGCAGGGGGGAGCGTGTGATATTGCCTGAACTGGGTAGTGGCGAGGTCGGCTTGCTCGGTCGTGCGCTCGACAGCATGCGCAGCCAGCTCGAAGGCAAGCAATATGTCGAACATTACGTGCACAGCCTGACGCACGAACTCAAAAGCCCGCTAGCTGCTATCCGTGGCGCTGCCGAGTTGATTGAGCCGGATATGCCGTTTGACCAACAGACGCGATTTCTTGGCAATATCCGCCGCGAATCCCAGCGTATGACGGAAATTATCGATCGCCTGCTGGAACTGGCTCGCCTGGAAAGCCGGACTACGCTGCCAACACTTTCTGAAATCACAGCAGCAGACTTATTGTCGTTTGCGGTGGAATGTAAGGTTGAACAGGCTAAGGTGCGGGGAGTGACATTGAAACAGCAGGTCGAGGCAGGTCTGACTGTGCGTGGTGAGCGATTTCTGCTGAACCAGGCGCTCAGCAATCTGCTCGATAACGCACTCGCATTTTCCAGCTCAGGCAGCACGATAGAGATTGGTGCTGAGCGGCGTGACAGTAAGTTGATCATCAGCGTACGGGATTACGGCTCAGGCCTGCCTGACTACGCACAGGAACGGGTGTTCGAGCGTTTCTATTCCCTTCCCCGTCCTGATGGAGCGCCCAAGTCGACGGGCCTGGGTTTGCCGTTTGTGCGAGAGGTTGCGAATCTGCACGGTGGGGATGTCCAACTTACCAATCACCCTGACGGCGGTGTATTGGCCCAGCTTTCGTTACCGGATTGACCGCCATGCTGTTTTGGTTGAAGAAGCTGATTGCTTCCCTGCTGCTACCCCCTACCTTTCCATTGCTATTGGGTGTGCTGGGTCTCTACCTGCTTAAGCGTCGCCCACGAACAGGCCGTGTGCTGATCGGTATGGGATTGTTTGCAGTCTGGTTCTTCAGCACACCTGTTACTGTGAACTGGATGGCAGCACCGTTGGAGCAGGTTCAGCCACCCGATTCAGCGGCATTGCAGACAGCTCAGGCTATCGTGGTGCTGGGTGGGGGCCGAGACCCAGTCGCGCCAGAATATGGCGGTGAAAGTGTCAGTCAATACACGTTGGCGCGTCTGCGCTATGCCGCCCGTTTGGCACGCCAGACCCACTTGCCGCTTCTGCTTACAGGTGGGGCGCCCTCGGGGGGGCGTCCAGAAGCCGAATTGATGGCGGAATCGTTGCAGTTGGATTTTGGACTGCAAGCTCGCTGGGTCGAGGATGCTTCTTTGGATACGCGTGATAACGCAGTGTTCAGTGCTGCCTTGCTTAAGTCGGCCCGTGTGCAGCGTATTCTGCTGGTCAGTGACGCCAGCCATTTGCCTCGGGCCCGCGTGGAGTTCGAGCGGCTTGGGTTTGCTGTGATCGATGCCCCTACCCGTTATCTGGCTGGCAACCTGGGCACCCGTTTTACCTGGCTGCCAAGTGCTGGGGCTGCCCAGGCTGGCAGGTTGGTAGCCCACGAGTGGCTGGGTCTTTTGGCGCTACAGCTTCGTCCTGGTGAATAGGCCACTTCACACAGCTTCACATTCAACGCATCGTCAGCGCACATAGCCTAGGCAGACTGTTCCCATCTAATTCCTGGGAGAGGTGAGATGTCGAGAGCGTTGATGTGGAAGATTGCCGCGATTGGCGGACTGATTATTCTGTTGCTGATTCCGCTGGGTATGGTCGATGGCCTAGTCAGTGGACGGCAGCATTATCGTGAGCAAGCCATCGCGTCGATTGCCGATGGCACTGCTGGCAGCCAGACATTGGCAGGCCCTGTGTGGGTATTGCCGTACAAGCAGCTGGTGCTGGAGCCAATTGAAGGTAAACCTGATCAGCACCGCGAAGTATGGCGCGATCGTGCTGCACAACTTTTGCCCGATAAGCTTGCGATTTCTGGGCGGCTTAAAACAGAGACCCGGCAGAGAGGTATCTACCGCACACAGGTCTACAACACCGAGCTTACGGTAACCGGCCATTTCCAATTACCCGTGCGCGCGGGAATTGCGGCCGATGCACAGGTGCGCTGGGGCCGGCCTTATCTGAGTGTTGGCATTTCCGATGTCAGGGGTATCAAAGCCAGCCCAAATGCAAATTGGGGCAGCAGCAGGGTGGAGTTTGCACCGGGTGCCAAGCTCAAGGCATTAGGAGGCGGCATCCATGCCAGCTTGGCGGAGTACGATGGTGCTGCAACCAGCGTTCCTTTCAACTTCAAGCTTAGTCTTGATGGCATGGGTGACTTGAATGTCCTGCCTTTAGGGCGTGACAGTGAAGTCAGCTTGCAGTCGGATTGGCGTCATCCCAGTTTCAGCGGGCGCTTCCTGCCGGAAAGCCGCAATATCAGCAAGGAGGGCTTTGTAGCGCGATGGCGTACCAGTTGGTTCTCGACCAACCTCAATGAGCTTTTTGAACAGTGTGCTGCCGGTGGTCAATGTGAACCCTTTCAGAATGCCCGCCTGGGTGTGAGGTTGATTGAGCCGGTGGATGTCTACCTGCAGACCGATCGTGCGGTGAAGTATGGCTTCCTGTTCGTTTTCCTCACGTTTTCCAGTTTCTTCCTGACTGAAGTCCTCAAGCGCATTGCGATCCATCCGGTGCAATACGCCTTGGTCGGTCTGTCCTTGGCGGTGTTCTTCCTCTTGCTGCTGTCGATTGCCGAGCAATGGGCGTTTGGTCCGGCATATCTGGTGGCTGCGCTCGCCTGTGTGGCCCAGAACGCCTTCTACGCCAGCCATGCACTGGGCAGTCTTTGGCGTGGGCTTGGATTCGCCAGCTTGTTATCCGCACTGTATGGCCTCCTGTATGTGCTCTTACGTTCCGAAGACCATGCGCTGCTCCTGGGGTCGCTGCTTCTGTTCGGACTTCTGACTGTTGTGATGGTGCTGACACGGAAACTGGATTGGTATGACTTAGGCAGTCCAACCAAGTCCAACCACGCAGAGGAAGCCTAAGTGTCCATGCCCGGCAAGCGCCAGAACCTGCGCCCCTTGATTTGCGCCACACAATGGTGCGGTCTGATACCCATGATTTTGGGCAGCATCATCTTTCTGCTCTGGGTGTGGTCGGCCAGCACACTGCTGCCCTTGCTGGGCCTGTTGAATATGGTGCTGGGTTTATGCCTGTTCGGTACCGGTATGGGTTTGCTGTATGCCTTGCGATTACGGGCAGGTGATCGGTGGTTGCCCGGTACAGCGATGGCGGCAGTACTTCTACTGGGTAATTTCCCCTTGGCGTTGACTTACGGTGGGCTTGGTTCGCAGATAGAACTTGCCCGCCAGCGTGAAGCCGCTTGTCGGGCTATGCAATCCAACCCTGTATTTACAGGCGCTGCAGATGCCCGCCGTCCCTGTTGAACAGGATGCTGCAGACAAAGTCAGATGGATGTGACGTCGAGATCAGCCCTCTGAACTTGCCTGTAACAAAGCAGATTTGAATCTAGGAGTCCCCATGACCTTCGATAACCTTTTATTTCTTATTGTTATTGGCCTGCTTGCCGCTTTTTCACTTTGGCGCAGTTTCGTCAGTAAGACCTACGGACGATCCTGGCTAATTTGCACGGTGTTGCTGCTTTGCGGCTTGTTCAGCGATTTCGTCGTTCAAACAACGACGTATGTCGATGCGAATGGCGTTTTGCATGAATTATGGCCGTTGCCCGTGGTGACCGGACTACTGCTATTAGGGGCTGCGCTCAATATCGCGGTTTTGGTTATTTTGCAGGGCTATCTTTATGTGAAGCGGCGCTGGTGGATATCCCGTTCTTGAATGCCCGATGTCTTCTAAACCAGCTTCGTATGAAAGAAAGCGAGTAGTCATGTATTACGATGAAACTACTATGGGGGTCGTTACCTTTGTTGCGGTTATCGGCGCGCTAACCAGTTTTTCTATTTATTGCAGCCGTACAACTAGGATTTATCGCCGTACTTGGCAAGTATGTTCAGTACTGCTGCTGAGTGAGGTACTAAATGGGGTATTGGTGTATCTGGGTTGTTTGATGGGTATCCGTTGGCTCATACCAGTTGGTCTTCTGCTGTTTTGCGGCATATTCACCCTGGTGACGATGGGTCTGATGCATAGCTATCGCAGCTACCGTTTTGCCAGTCATTTGTGTCAACGGCATGTTCATCAGTTACAGACGGAGATGGGGCAATGATTTTCAATTCATTTACCATCGGGTTCGGCATGCTTATCGCCTTTGCGATATGGCGTAGTTTTTCCAGCAGGGCTTATCGTCGACCCTGGCAAGTCTGTGCAACGTTACTGATAGGGGGCCTATTGGGGTTCATCGCTGCCGATAGCAATACGTTTATTGATCAGCAAGGCGTTGTGCATGAACCATGGCCTTTAATAGCACTAGCGACCTATTTGTTTTTGGGTGGTCTGCTTACTATGGCAGTGCTGGGCATCCTGCATACTTATCGCTATGCCAAGGATTATCAGCAGCGGCTAAGGTCAAGGTGATTACAGTATGGTTCTTGGCCAGACAGGCTTTGCTATTCAGGCTTTGTGCGCGACTACTGAATTCGCCAGCTGTTTCGCCGCGCAATTTGGCGTGGCATATTTCGCCAGATCCCGTTCGATATGGTGTTGCGACACGTTGACCAGCCCGTGAATGGTAGCCAGCATGGCTAGAGCAACGCCGCTGGCGACACTTAGACGGATGATCAGGTCATGGATTTGATAGGTTTTCATGGTATTGCTCCCTGGAGGTATCACTACATTGGTGGGTCTTATTGGTTCGTATATTGACCAAACCCACGTGGCGAAACCTCCCCTGCGCGACGGTTTGAACAAAGTGCAGGATGGGCGACAGATTTGTGCGATGAAATACAAAAGGGGCGGCACGAGGCCACCCCTTTTTACTTATCAACGAGTATTAAGTACATGTTTTACAAAACATAACGCGCCAAATCTTCCGATTCGGCCAGCTCACCCAAACGGTTGTCGACGAAAGCGGCATCAATGCTGACCTGGCCCGCCAAGGCACTGAACGCGACATCCTCCAGCAGGCGTTCCATCACGGTATAAAGCCTGCGTGCACCGATGTTCTCGGTTTTCTCATTCACCTGATACGCAATCTCGGCCAAGCGACGTATGCCATCGGGTGTGAAGTCCAGCTTTACATTTTCGGTAGCGAGCAATGCTTCGTATTGCTTGGTCAGGCAGGCATCAGTACCGGTCAGTATCTCTTCAAAGTCCGCCACGCTGAGTGACTCCAACTCCACACGAATAGGGAAACGGCCCTGGAGTTCGGGAATCAAATCGCTGGGTTTGGCCAGATGGAAAGCACCCGATGCAATGAAGAGGATGTGATCGGTCTTGATCATGCCGTACTTTGTGGACACGGTTGTTCCTTCGACCAGCGGCAGCAGGTCGCGCTGAACGCCCTGGCGCGATACTTCGCCGCCGCCTTGGCCTTCACCTCTGCTGGTGACCTTGTCGATCTCGTCGATGAAGACGATGCCGTTCTGTTCCACGGCTGCCAGCGCCTCGGTCTTGAGCTCATCCTGGTTTACCAGTCGATTGGCTTCCTCTTCGATCAAGCATCTCATGGCTTCTGGCACCTTCAGCTTGCGTGCCTTGCGCTTTTGCTGAGCCATACCCTGGAACATGTTCTGGATCTGGCTGCTCAGCTCTTCCATCCCCGGAGGGGCGAAGATCTCCGCACTCATCTGGGTCTCTGCCAGTTCGATCTCGATTTCCTTGTCGTCGAACTTACCCTCCCGCAGCATCTTGCGGAATTTCTGCCGGGTTTCGCTGGATTCGCTATTTGCTGCTGGCTGCATGCCAAACGGTGTATGCGGAGGTGGCAACAATGCATCCAGGATGCGCTCTTCGGCGGCATCTTCGGCCTGTGCCCGAACCCGCTTGGTGGCAAGGTCACGGGTCTGCTTCAGCGCCATTTCCACCAGGTCGCGGATGATGCTGTCCACATCACGGCCGACATAACCGACTTCAGTAAACTTGGTGGCTTCTACCTTGATGAATGGCGCATTTGAGAGGCGCGCCAAGCGGCGGGCGATCTCGGTCTTGCCAACACCGGTTGGACCGATCATCAGAATATTCTTGGGGGTGATCTCATTACGAAGTGGTTCGGCTACCTGCTGTCTGCGCCAGCGGTTACGCAAGGCGACGGCCACCGCCCGTTTGGCTTTGTGTTGGCCGACGATATGCTTGTCCAATGCGTGGACGATTTCCTGGGGAGTCATCTGAGTCATTTCATTCCTTTACGGGTAGGCGCACCCGTGGCCGACGTCGGTACGTCGCTTTCGGACGTAAGGCCGGTTATAAGGTTTCGATTACGTGGTTGTGATTGGTATAGATGCAGATATCGCCAGCTATCTCCAGCGACTTCTTGACCATGGAGACCGGGTCGAGCTCCGTGTTTTCGAAGAGTGCTTTAGCGGCAGCTTGTGCAAATGCACCACCTGAGCCGATGGCGGCAATTCCTTGCTCGGGTTCGAGTACATCGCCATTACCGGTAATGACCAGTGTGGCGGTTTTGTCCGCTACGATCAGCATGGCTTCAAGGCGGCGCAACATGCGGTCGGTACGCCAATCCTTGGCGAGCTCCACGGCGCTGCGCAAGAGGTGGCCCTGATGCTTCTCCAGCTTGGCTTCGAAGCGCTCGAACAGTGTAAAAGCATCGGCAGTGCCGCCAGCGAAGCCAACCAGCACCTTGTCGTGATAAAGCTTGCGCACTTTGCGGGCTGTCGCCTTGATGACCACGTTACCCAAGGTGACTTGGCCATCACCACCCAGTGCAACGCTATCGCCACGGCGAACTGAGACGATGGTGGTGCCGTCGAATTGCTGCATATGGAGATTTCCGAATTAAAAGAAACGATATTCTGAAAATGGGCCCAAATCGATGGAATACAAGCGCGTGGAGGTGACTTGGTCTACCGGCGGGCGATAGGCGAGTTTTGGGCGGATATCAGCAAAACGGCCTGCATATGTATGCAGGCCGTTCTAAAAGGTCATCCTAACAGCGTGAAGGTGAGGGCTACTTCTTACGGACAATGGTGGTGATGTCTGCAATGCCCATGATGCGGAACAGCGCGACAACCAGCTCATTCGCCCCCATGATGATGATGGGCTTGCCCTGCACGGTAATACCGACCAACGTGTTCATCAGCATGCCGGCACTGACGAAGTCGACACGACCGACGCGTGAGAAGTCGATGCGTATGCCGCCGCTATGCTCATCGGCATAAGCCTGCAGATCGGTAAACGATGCTTCAGTAGCGGTCACAATCGGACCGGTGAAGCTGTAGGCATCCAGAACCGGCTCGGGCGGGGGGGCTTCGGCGCGCAGGCGGGCTTCTTCCTGCACCACTTCGGCGGCGGTCTTGGTCTTGGCAGTTGCATCCCAGGATGGCGGGGACACCTCGAAAGTCACGGCGAAATCCACGGCCATGTTTTCAAAGTCATCATGCAAGCCAAGCTGCTGGTAGATTTCCAGCAGCAGCAGCCAGTAAGGCATCTCGTCTTCAACGCGACGCATGACTTCGATTTTGGTCTTCAGCTTGTCCGCAAGGCTTGGGCCACCGCTTGATTGCAGCTTGGCCTTCTTCTTCTTCATCTTGGTCCAACGGGCCACGATGGCTGCGGCAGCACCGGGTTCAATCTGGTCGATCCGGCTGAAATCCACCCGTACCTGACCACCACCTGTGGTCAGCTTTTCCAACTGGTCGAGCTGTTCCTCAATACCCTCGGAAAGCAGCTTTTGCGGAAACATGAAGTAGGGACTGCCTGACTTGCCTTGCGACGCGGCTGCCGGCTTATTGCCGCTCTTTTGTTGCCAGACCGGGGCGCTGCGCTCGAACTCCACCACGAACTTCAGCGCCAATTCGTCGAATTCCGGCCGCATATTTCGCATCTGGTACAGATCGAAAAGCATCAGCCAGGTATCGAGCGCATGCCGGCCTTCCACGCTCGCGAGTTCCCCTGTCAGCACGCTGATAGCGTCCTCAACCTGGTCATTCGCGAAGGCGATGGCTGCTTGCTCCATGGCAGGCGACAACACATCGCTGCTATCAAGCAGTGCAATACCCGCCCCATCTGGGCCTACCGACCCGATGGTCGAGAAGTCCATTACCGAATCGAGTACTGGAATCTCCCGCTGGGAGTCCGCCTCTGCCGGGGGCTGGCCTGGTTTATTTGGTTGAACGATGCGCGGTTGCTTCGGCTGCGATGCATCCGGCTCGGCATCCTTTTTCTTGAAGAAGGAAAACACCACGATCTTGTCCCGATAATCAGTGTCAGTCGAACAATATTGCCTCAGATTCTACTGCCGAAGACCTATGTCGCGCACGCCAGAATTTGTATCGAAACGTTAACTGTGGCGGGCCGGCGATAGCCTAAATCTGTGAGCCCGCTTATTTACTGCCGATACCTCGTACCTGGAACTGTACGCTATCGGCCGCTTTGTTGGTCTGATTTTGCAGACTGAGCCGATGCTGGCCAGGGCTGGGTTGCCAAGCGAAAGGCGCATCGGCAGGGCCCAGCTTTTGCCCGTCCATCCACCAATGCATCCCCTTTGCCTGGCTGGCGCGTAGCCATAGGCGCTGACGGTCGGTTGGGATATCTGGGTCGAGTGCGACAATCATCTCCTTAATAGGATAGACGATGGATGGACCGATGTGGCGATTGGAAAGCTCGAACTGGCTTTGTTCTGTCCCGGCGATAAAGTATTCCTGTCTTGGCGCTTCGACGGCAGGCAGGTAGCTGATCGAGAGCTTGGTAATACCGGCAGGCATGATGGGCTCGGCCGCGTCACCGCCCAATAAACCAACTATCGCCCGCCATGCAGGGGCGGCGCCGCTTACACCTGATACATCCCACATCGCCTCGCCATCGGCATTGCCCATCCATACGCCGACGACGTGCCGACTGGTAAATCCCATGGCCCAGTTGTCCCGCATGTCTTTACTGGTTCCGGTCTTGGCGGCAGACCAAACCGAGGTGGCCAGTGGGTTATCCAAGCCAAAGGCTGGGGAGCGGGCAAGCCGATCAGACAGGATGTCGGTCGTCAACCAACTGGCGGCGGTATCCATTACGGGCTTAGGGGTGCTGGCTGAGCTGCTTTGTTGCAGTCGCCACGGGCTTAGCTGTCCGCCATTGGCAAGGGCGCGATAGGCATTGGTTAGTTGGATCAACTGTACCTCAGCACCGCCCAGCGCTAAACCATAGCCATAATAGGCAGAAGGCTGGGGCAGCTTTAGCCCCAATGCATTCAGGCGGGTGTGAAAGTCATCCAGCCCTACCAGTAGCAAGGTCCGTACGGCGGGGATGTTCAGTGAAGATGCTAGAGAGGTCCGAACACTGACGGGCCCACGGAAACTGCGGTCGTAGTTTTGTGGGATGTATTGCCCCGCAGAGGTGGGTAGTGAGACAGGGCTGTCATCCAGTAAGGATGCGGGTGTCAACAACCTGCGTTCGAACGCCAGCTCGTAAAGGAAAGGCTTGAGCGTAGACCCTGCTTGCCTTGGGGCCACTACACCGTCAACAAACCGGGCGCTGGCGCCTGCGCCGATCTGGCCTACCCAGGCCAGCACTTCACCACTTTGTCTGTCGATCACGACGGCGGCAGCGTCGCGTACATTACGGCCTTCCAGTTGTGCCAACTGTTCCTGCAGGATGGCGCGCACCCGTGTCTGTAAGCGGGCATCGATAGTAGTGCGCAAGGCTTGGCCGGCTGAAGGCTTGAGCTGCGAAACGAGTTCGGGAGCAGTGTTCGGCCCTGACAATGTGGCATGGGGCGCATTCAGCCGGGCGAGTGTCTGTGCACGTATGGCCATGCAGCTGGGGGGCTGGCTGGTGTGGAGGGCCAAAGCGCAGGCTCGGCGGGCCACCCGTTCCGGTAGTGCGTTTGGCGCACGTAGCAGACTGGCCAGAATCAACGACTCGCGTTGGTCCAGTCCCTGGGGTGCCTTACCAAACAAGAGCCGGCTGGCAGCGTCGATGCCGATCAATTCACCGCGAAAGGACGCGAGGTTCAGATAGGCCTCGGCAATGTCAGTTTTGCTCCATTGCTGCTCAAGTGAATAGGCCGCGCGGATCTGCCCAAGTTTCTGCCATAGACTGCGTTGACCATCGGCGCTACGTAAATCGGGGTCCAACAGACCCGCGAGCTGCATGCTCAGTGTACTAGCCCCTCGTACATCACCGCTGGCGCTATCGAATGCTGCTGACGCCATGGCTCGCCAATCGACACCACCGTGGTCGTAAAAACGCCGGTCTTCGGCAGCCAAGATGGCAGGTAGAAGCGTGGGGGATAGGTTCGTCAGTTTGACCCAGGCCAATCGCCGCTGCTGTTTGTCGACACGGGTGCTTTGCAAGGCAACACCATGGCGGTCCAGCAGCAAAGCTTCGGAAGAACGCCAGCCAGTGCGGACTGCGGCTGGGTTTGGTGGTGCACTGCAAGCGGCTAATAGGCCCGTAAATATGGCAATTTTTAGAAAATTTGTTGCGTTGCGGAACTTACTGGAAGAAGGGGCGTCTGACTTGGCATGAGGTGTGTAGGCCTCATGTTTTGTTGCATTGTATCTCCCTTGAATCCTGTCTCCCCAACAGGAAACTAAGCGGCGCAGCCCCCCCGGCTGCGCCTTTTTTTTCGCTGCATCGGGCATGCTTAATGGCTGTGGCGCACGAATCGTGAAGAGATCAAACACTGAGGGGAAACTAGAGGGTAGCTAGGAAGAACAACATAGGGCGAAGCCATCAGTTGGTGCTGAGATTCCGCCATGCAAACGTAGCGTTGAGCAGGTGTATTGCCAGATGAGTATCAATACCGCGCCATTGCTGGGTCTATCTCACTGGCCCAGGCAGCAACACCGCCGTTCAGGTTGTACACATCGTCAAACCCGGCTCGCTCAAGAAAACTGCCCACCTGGTAGGAGCGCATGCCATGGTGACAGATCACCACGGTGGGATGTGCAGCATCCATCTGGTTTACGCTTGTCCGAATCGTATCCATTGGCCTGTTTTCGGCACCAGCAATCTGGCAAGTCTCGAACTCCCAGGGCTCACGGACATCCAGAAGGAGTGGTTTGGCTCGGCTGTCGTCGGCCAGCCAAGCGGCCAGTTCAGTTGGACTGAGGTGTTTCATACTGTCTACTCCGTCTTGTTGTAGTGAATCGATTACTGAGTCGCCCTATGCAGATACAGCAAATGTTTACGTCAAATCGTTAAGAGCCGCTAACAAAACCCTTCTAGCGTTGTTGCGCAAGCTTGCCGTACCCACGTACTGTCTACGCTTGTGCGCCTAGCTAGAATCGCTTCGCTGGGTTTTGTTAGCGACTCTAAGCAGTATGTGATGGCCCGATGCGGGGTAAAGCCAAGCCATCACTGGCACTAGAACTAGTCATTGGCACCGCAACACTTCTTATACTTCTTCCCACTCCCGCAAGGGCATGGATCATTGCGTCCTACCTTGGGAGCCTCTCGCTTGATGGGCGTTTGGGGTTCCCCTGCACCATCTTCATCTTCCTCATCTTCGTGGAAACACGCCCAGCGACCGATTTCGCTGATCAGATCCCGTGGGTAACCCCAGCCGTGGTCCAGTTCTTCAGCCACGCAGGTCTGCCAGTCACGCGCCAAGCGCTTTTTCGATTCGTTGATGCAGAGGAATGCGTTATCGATCAACCCATCTTCAAACCATTTTGCAACTAATGGCGTCAGCTCAACAGCACCGATTTCCTCCATGGAAACGACGAGTTCGCAAAGATAGTCAGTATCGGTACCTTGTTCCGGCTTCAGGCCTGCTTCCATCATCCGCGTGGCTTCACGTGCTCCTTCGACCTGCAGCCAGTTCAACAGTTGCTCGCGCGGATAATCACCTTCCAGGCTGCGCAAAGCCAAAGCGCGCAGCGCGGCCGAGCGGCTCCAGAAGTAGGCGGTATGATCACCCGCCAGCACCTGCAGAGCAGCTTCATCACCCGGGCAGGTAGCCGCCAGTGCCCGTGGCGCGCCTTCCGTCAGGTGATCGCCGAACAAATTCTCCAATATCTCGCCATCAAGGCGCATCAGCTGCATAAGCGGCTCGAATGCGCGTGCCTCGCGGAATGCGGCCAATAGGTACATGGCATACAAATGCAACATCCAGGCTTCGTCGTCGCTGGCGCGCTTGGCGGTATCGGCAATGCTGTCGGTCAGCTCGGCCAACAAGTACGGGGTACAGATATCAGGTTGGTGTAGCGCGGCCTGTAGTGCCTGTTGGGGGAAGCGCTCATGAAAGCGGCCCAGTTCGGCTTCAATCTCGGGCCAGCTGTGCGGCAGTACCGCTTGTTGTTCAGACGATAAAACAGCGGACGATTGCATTCTTGAAAGCTTTCGAAAAATAAGCGCTAAGGGGGCCGGATTCCGACACTATTGTAAGCCAGTCATCCGTACTACTCATTGGCACAAACGGTGAGACATGTGAAAAAGTGTGACGAAGCCGGATTGCGGTAGACGGCAGAACGGTCGGGTGTGTTCTTTGCCATACAATAGCGGCCTTTCTTCACCCTTATGTTTGCGCTATGTCAACCTCCCCCACCTATACCCGCCAAGAGATAGTTTCATGGCTTGGGGAGCGGACAGTCGCCAAGGGCGAACACTGCCTGGGCGGTGTTGAAAACCTGCGTTGGCACCACCAGCAACTCATGGCGGAGGTGCAAGGGACAGCACCGCATCCTTATGAGGTTGACATTGGATTTCGCCGCACGCCGTATAAGCGTTGGCAGATTTCTGCCGAGTGCAGCTGCCCGGTAGGTTATGAGTGTAAGCATGCTGCAGCAGTGCTGCTTGCTGCCTTGGCCGAGCAGGGTGATGCAGAGGCAAATCGCACAGTGAATCCTGCTGTGCTTGAGTGGGTGGCAAATTTCCAGGCTAACTCGAAAGCCGTAGCCATGGCTGAAGCGGGCCACCCTCAACAGATTTTTTATCTGTTGCGTCTGCGCGGCAGGGGTGAAGTTCGCGTCAGCTTTTGCAAGGCGCGTCGACCAGCCTCGGGTGTGTTGCGTCAACCGGGCGAGCGATGGAGCAATGTCAAAGGAGCATTGCGCCGGCCGCTTGGTTTTATCGATGCAGTGGATATCACCATCCTGAGCTTGCTGCACATCCAGCCTCCTGACATCGCTTCGATGTCGGATGAATATGTGCTGACCGGAAATATGGATGTCGACATCCTCGAGCGGATGCTTGCCACGGGGCGGCTGTATTTCAGCGATGCACAGCTTGGCTTTGTCGGCCCCTTACGTGCTGGTGCAGCTCGGCCGGCCACATTGAATTGGCAGCGTGATGGCCTGGGCAGGCGGGTTCCAAGGTTGGATATGGCGCCAGCAGGTTTAAGTCTAGCGCTAGGCAAACCGCATTATCTGGATGTCAGCACTGGCGAAGTCGGTTTACTTGAAGTGGAGGCCGATTGGCCAGTGCTGCGCCAAGTACTCACAGTGCCGCCATTGAAAGAAGTGGAATTGCCACTGGTGATGGAGGCGCTACGTACTCAGCTGCCCGAAGCTTTGTTGCCAAGTACGGTCAGGCCCATAGAGCGACGGCTGGAGCCTGTACCCATCTTGATTCTCGACAGGCTGCCGACTTTTGGCTGGCGTGAGCATCGCGATTACGATTTCCAACTGGGCCGGATGGATTACGACATCGCGGTACCCCGCTTTGATTATGGTGGCATCGTGATGGCGCCGGGTGATGCCGATAGCCTGGAATATGACAGTGATGGCCAGCTTGTATTGATACGGCGTAACGGCCCGAGCGAAGCACGTCGCATGAAGGAGTTGCAGAAGCTTGGTCTGAAGGCTGTACCTGTATCCCGCATCGTGGTCCAGCCGGATGATTTAACGGATGTGCAGGGACTGATGGGCTTGTCGCACGAGCGGGATTGGCCCCTGTTCATGAGTAAGGACCTGGAGCATCTGAAGCAGCTAGGTTGGC
The DNA here is from genome assembly GCF_052601015.1 of Chitinimonas violaceus. Classification (NCBI taxonomy): domain Bacteria; kingdom Pseudomonadati; phylum Pseudomonadota; class Betaproteobacteria; order Neisseriales; family Chitinibacteraceae; genus Chitinimonas; species Chitinimonas violaceus. The sequence continues at coordinate 168,505 of NZ_JBQXDJ010000001.1, forward strand.
AGATAGAAATACGCCCGGGCTGCCGTCATCGCGTGGCGGAACCCCAAGCCTGGTTTGCCGGCATTGTGCAGGCCCAGCAAGGTTGGGCAGTCGCTATGGAGGTCGAGTTTGATGGCGAGCGGCATCCATTAGCCCCTATGTTGGCCGACTTGGTACAAAGGCAGCCAGACTGGTTGCAGGCGAATTACCGGGCGAAAGTGCAAGACGATGATGTGGTTGTGCTCCATACCCAGGTTGCCCGGAAGCTTGTAGTGCCCGCTGCCCGCATCAAGCCATTGCTGCAGATGCTGGCGGAGCTCTTTGACCATGTGGAGGAGGACAAGCTGCATGTCAGTATCTGGGATGCACCGCGTCTTGTTGATGCATTCAGTGCGTGGCAGGTTGATGGCATCGACGTTGCACGGACCATTGCCGAACGTTTGAGCGCGGCAGGCAAGGCAGTTGCGGTACGGCCACCACAAGGATTACGCCTGGAATTACGACCGTATCAACTGCAGGGACTCGCCTGGTTGCAATACCTGCGACAGCATCAGCTGGGTGGTGTGCTGGCGGATGATATGGGCCTGGGTAAAACGGCGCAGACGCTAGCCCATCTATTGTTGGAGAAAGAGTCTGGCCGGCTGGATAGACCCGCACTTATCGTCCTGCCGACCAGTCTTGTAACAAATTGGCAGCATGAAGCGCAACGTTTTGCGCCTGATTTGCGAGTACTGGCTCTGCACGGCCCACAACGCAAGGACGACTTTGCCCATATAGCCAGCCACGACCTGGTCATCACCACCTATGCGCTTGTCTGGCGTGATTTGGCGGAGTTACAGCAACATGAGTACCACCTGCTCATTCTGGATGAAGCACAGGCAGTGAAGAACGCACGTGCTCGCGCTGCTGAAGCGATACGTGCATTACAAACCCGGCATAAATTGGTGCTGACGGGTACGCCAATGGAAAATCATCTGGGTGAATTATGGGCGCAGTTCGATTTTCTGATGCCCGGCTTTCTGGGTGACGAACGTAGCTTCGGCCGCCTTTGGCGACAACCTATCGAGAAAAATGGCAATCAGGAACGGCAAGCGCTGCTGGCCCGCCGAATTCGTCCCTTCCTGCTGCGTAGGCGGAAAGACGAAGTTGCCAAGGAGCTGCCGCCGAAGACAGTGATCGTACGTAATGTGGAATTGGCTGGCGCGCAGCGTGAGCTTTACGAAACGGTGCGTGCCGCTATGGACAAGAAAGTACGGCAGGCCGTGGAAGGCAAAGGATTTGCCCGCAGCCAGATCGATATCATCGACGCATTGCTCAAGCTACGACAGGTTTGTTGTGACCCACGTCTGCTCAAGCTTGATAGCGCGCAGCAGGTGCCGGAACGCGCCAAGCTTGAACTACTGATGGACATGCTGCCCGAGCTGATTGACGAGGGACGGCGTGTATTGGTGTTCTCGCAGTTCACCAGCATGCTTGCGCTGATCGAGTCTGAACTTGAACAAGCCTGCCTGGGCTACGTCAAGCTGACTGGCTCTACCCGGGACCGTGCTACGCCGGTACAGCGTTTCCAGGCTGGTGAGGCGCCTATCTTCCTGATCAGCCTGAAAGCAGGGGGTGTGGGACTCAACCTCACTGCCGCAGATGTCGTTATCCACGTCGACCCCTGGTGGAACCCTGCTGCAGAAGACCAGGCGACTGATCGTGCCCATCGTATCGGTCAGGATAAGCCGGTTTTTGTGTATAAGCTGGTCGTGGCTGGCAGTATTGAAGAACGTATTCTTGCTATTCAGCAGCGCAAGGCGGCGTTGGCGGCAGGTGTGCTGGGAGAGGATGGGCTTGATAGCGCCAAGTTTGATGTTGAGGATATTGCGGCGTTATTCGCACCGTTGAATTAAGAACCTGTACTGATTTTCGCCTTGTCTAGCTCTAGCTCTAGCTCGTGAGACTTTGAAAGTCGCTCTCAGTAGTGTTCTCGCCGCTGGAATCTGAATATTCCACTCACGAGCAAGGCTAGATTGGCTGCGAGATTATTGCTTACCAGGTGGGTAGGTCTGTACCAAACGCAGCCCGATAGCCTGTTGCGAGGCTTGCTTTGTCGAAATGGTGGTTCTGGGCGCCTTTGCTGGCAATCTTGATGGCTCCCAGCAGTGAAGACAGTCGACCAGTGACTTCCCAATCCCAACCTTTTTCGATCCCGAACAAGAGCCCTGCACGGTAGGCATCGCCACAGCCGGTGGGGTCGACAATGGCTTTGGCCTCAGCCGAGGGAATACGAATATCTTTGCCATCGGCAAGGATATGCGAGCCATCACCGCCTAGGGTAACGACCATTGCTTTAGTCAATTGCGCCAGCTCGGCCAGAGATTTCCCTGTCTTTTGGTGAACCAGCTCGGCTTCGTAGTCATTCATGGCGACGATGGAGGAGGATGAAATGCACTCGAGCAGCTGGTCGCCACTGAAGAGCGGGGTGCCCTGGCCCGGGTCAAAGATGTAGGGAATGCCAGCTTTGGCAAGCTCCCGACAATTGTTCAGCATGCCTTCCAGCCCATCCGGGCCAACAATGGCATAGCGTAGTTCCGACCGAACAGCAGTAAAGTCGTTGTCATGGGAATGGCTCATCGCGCCGGGATGAAAAGCGTTGATCTGATTGTCGTCCAGGTCGGTGGTGATATAGCACTGCGGCGTGAAGTATTGATCGAACTGCTTTACGCAATCGCGGCGGATGCCAAGTTGGTCGAACCGTTCGGCGTATGGGGTGAAGTCCTGGCCTACCGTCGCCATCACAATCGGCTCACCACCCAGCATCTTGAGGTTGTAGGCGATATTGCCCGCACAACCGCCAAACTCACGGCGCAATTCCGGCACCAGGAAGGACACGGAAAGCATATGTACCTTGTGGGGCAGGATGTGGCGGTCGAAACGGTCAGGAAAGACCATGATGGTGTCGTAAGCGACAGAACCGCAAATCAGCGTGGGCATGGCAAGATCCGGTGGGGTGTAAGGATGAATAATATTTATTCTAGCCCGGCTGGGCGTGTGAGATAGCCCAGGATAGCTTGTTCCAACCGATTGACATTGATGTTGGGTGAAGCTTCCAACACAACGGCATGGAAATGTCGTGCAATAAACGCTCTGTCAGATTGAGAAACGCTTGGTGGTCAGTGCTGCGGCTTGGGGTCGTACTGTCGATCGATTTTCGCTGCCGTACCGTCTTTGATGATGGTATTGAGTGATTCCTGCAATTGATGAATCAATTCATCAGGTGTCTGTTTATTGCAGGCCAGATAGAGATTGGCGCGATTGAAGGTAAGAACAGGGACGACTTTGCGGGTTAGCCCCTGCCTGACAAGCAGCGTGCCGCCTTCGTAACGCCCCGATGCCCAAAGATCAATCCGGTCAGCCATCAGCTTGGCGGGGTTCAGGTTTTCATCCGGGGCAGTATCCACCTTGAAGTTCTTCCCACGCAGGTAGGTATCGCGGATATCGCCGTTATAGGTACCGATGACGTAGGGGTATGCATCCTCAAGCGTACTCAAATGCAGCTTTCTGTCGGCTTTGCCATAAAGCACCCACTCAGTAGAGGCGAGAGGGCCAATCCATTTGAATAGCGTTTCCCGATCGGGGGTGCGGGTTGTTGAAAAGACGCAGGTCACCTTCTGCGCCAAAGCCATCTCGTAGGCACGCTTCCAGGGCAGCAGATCCAGACGGTAGCGCAAGCCGGCTCTTTTCATCAGCTCCCGTACCTTGTCCGTTGCAATGCCGGCCACATTCTCATTTACCACCATGTTGTATGGCGGAGAATCCTCGGTGGTCAGGATAAATGTGACTGGATCTGGCGCTGCATGGGAGATGACAGCAGCCATGTATAGACCTGCAAAAATCGCATGAGTGCTTGCCATGGTCGAAATCACTGCATGGGCTATCTGACGGTGTAATCGATGTATTTGCAAAATAGGTTGGGTGCTTCGTACCTTACTGTTTTCAAAACACTTTGACCTTAATGTTGGTCTGATCTGGGCAAAACATTACCTGAGAAATACTGAGGCAAATTAAAGTGGTGAAACTGCATGCCGTTTTGGTCCTGCCATCTATTTTCTACCGAAAATCCAAAAAGTAGTTTGTTCAGTTATTTATATGAATGTTTTGATATTGAATAACTGTTTCAGTATCTTGTTGTTTTTGAATGATTTATGTAGGCATTGTATTGGCTGGGTATTTGATTTGGCTAACGGCTTACACTCGAAATTTTCTCAATCGCTTTATAATTAAATTCAAATTGAATGTATTTTTGAATTGAAATGTCTTTGTATTCCCCAATGTTGGCGGAATTCGCCCCAAGAGCCTCATTCCAATTTGTTTATACGCTATGTATTTGGACAAGTATGGGCTCGGCGCTATATCTTGCGTCCTATCGTTGACTAACCATTCCCCATCATGAGTGACTCCAACCTGCTGGCTGTCGATGTGTTTCCCATGCGCTGGGGCGACATGGATTCACTTGGGCATCTGAACAACACCCTTTACTACCGTTTTTGCGAAGAGGCCCGAGTTGGCTGGTTGGCCCGGCATGGCTGGAGTGTCGCATTGGCTGCAGGCATCGGCCCCATTCTTGCGGCCAGCAGTTGTCAGTTCCGTCAGCCACTGGTCTATCCGTGCAATATCCGCGTCGAAACGTTTGTGAAGCGTTTGGGTAATAGCAGCTTTACCCTTGGCCACAACATTTCCCGCGAGGACCAGACCGGGACATTGGCAGCTGAAGCCGAGGCGGTAATTGTGTGGTGTGACTATGCCGCCGGTATGTCGCTACCGCTACCCGATACGCTCCGTGCGCAGTTGAGCAGGGCGTAAACCATGAAGACACCGTTTACAACCCGGCAAGCCAAGCCTGGGGATGCACCTGCCTTGCATGAGCTGGTATGCGCATTGGCTGAATATGAGAAGCTGACCCACCTGTGTACGGGCAATGCTGAACAGCTGCATGAACACTTATGGGGCGCCAAACCCTATGCTGAAGCATTGATCGCAGAGGTGGACAAAGGGGATGTGCCTTACGCAGTCGGATTCGCGCTCTATTTCCACAACTATTCCAGCTTTCTCACAAAACCCGGGTTGTACTTGGAAGACTTGTTTGTACTGCCGGAATATCGGCGCAATGGGATTGGCGAGGCGCTTTTTCGTGAAGTGGCGATCAAAGCCGTGGAACGTGACTGTGGTCGGTTCGAATGGGCAGTACTGGATTGGAATGCGCCGGCGTTGAGCTTCTATCGCAAACTTGGTGCTACCGTCATGCCAGACTGGCGCATTTGTCGTGCAACGGGAAGCATCATACGGTGCATGGCTGATTTGGAGCTGTGATTAAGTATCGGTGGTCTTGCTGTGCAACTGTGGGGTGCATGTGTCCATGCCGTGTTGGCTTTGTGTGACAGCGTAATGTGTCTAGCCAGGAAGGGTTAGTGATGCATATATCACCGGACTGGCTTCCCATTGTACGAAGAACAAATTACGCATTAGTGGGTCTGATGTGGACATCACAAATATGTCAGTTTTAGGAGATTGCATGCGTTTCAAAACCTTGAGCCTGGTCCTGGCTTTGTCGTTAGGGATTGTGCTCCCCACGCAGGCGGCGGAGGCTGCTGTCGCAAGTACCAACCAGTCAGTGGCGCTTACACTGCTGGCCAGCGTGGAAGGCATAACTGAATACAAGCTGCCCAATGGTTTGCGCGTGCTCCTGGCTCCTGATGCTTCCAAGCCGACTACGACAGTCAATATCACCTATCTCGTGGGCAGCCGACACGAAAATTATGGTGAAACGGGTATGGCCCACCTGTTGGAGCACATGGTCTTCAAGGGTACGCCTAAGCTGCCGGGTAAGACGATCGTCCAGGAGTTCAGCAAGCGCGGCATGCATTTCAACGGTACAACCTGGTATGACCGCACCAACTATTTCGAGACCTTCGCCACCAGTGACGATAACCTCGACTGGGCGTTACAGATGGAAGCGGACCGCATGGTCAACAGCTTCATTGCCCGTAGCGACCTTGATTCGGAGTTTTCTGTTGTACGCAACGAGATGGAAAGGGGGGAAAACAATCCTTTCGGCATCTTGATGCAACAAATGGCTGCCAGCGCTTATCAATGGCATAACTATGGCAAGAGCACGATCGGTGCGCGGACTGATGTCGAAAACGTCAAGATTGAGAACCTGCAGGCTTTTTACCGCGCGCATTATCAACCCGATAATGCAGTGCTGACGATTACCGGTCACTTTGATCCGGCTCGTACCCTGGCGAAGGTGGCTGAATACTTTGGACCCATTCCTAAGCCTGACCGGGTATTACCTACAAGCTATACCAGGGAACCAGTTCAGGACGGTGCCCATGAAGTAACAGTAAGCCGTGTTGGCGATACGCAGCTGGTTGCTGCCCAGTACCATATATCGCCTGGTGCGCATCCCGATACGGCATTGATGTCTCTATTGGCGCAGATCATGGGCGATACCCCTACCGGCCGTTTGCATAAAGCCCTAGTGGAAAAGAAAAAGGCGGTTGGTGTCGGCGCTTTTTCGTTTGAACTGGAGGAGCCGGGATATGTGATGTTCTCGGTTGAGCTGAACAAAAAGCAATCACGCGAAGCAGCTCGCCAAGCCCTGTTGGCTACGGTGGAAGGGATTGCGAAGCAGCCCATTACGCAAGTTGAGTTGCAACGGGCCAAGACCGTGCTGCTGAACAATTTCGAGATGACGCTTACAGATCCGGTTGCCTTCGGCGTTGGACTCTCGGAAGCGATTGCTGCAGGCGACTGGCGTTTGTTGTTCCTCACACGGGACCGGATAGAAGCGGCAACCGTGGCTGATTTGCAGCGTGTAGCGAACAACTACCTGCGTGAATCGAACCGTACATTGGGTCAGTTTATCCCGACCGATAAGCCTCAGCGGGCGGAGATACCCCTTGCTCCAGATGTGAGCAAATTGGTTGCGGATTACAAGGGCCGCGCTGCTGTAGAGGCTGGAGAAAGCTTCGAGCCTACCCCTGCCAATGTGGAAGCCCGCACAACACGCAGTGTGTTGCCCAATGGCATGCAGATGGCATTGCTACCCAAAAAGACGCGCGGCAAGACGGTTAGCGGTGTGTTGACTTTGCGGATGGGCGATGAAAAGAGTCTGTTTAAGCAAATGGTCCCGGGGGATCTTGCTGCTTCAATGTTGATGCGTGGCGCCGGCAAGATGAACAGGCAGCAGCTCGCTGATCGTTTGGAACAACTGAAGGCCAAGGTGGCAATTGGCGCCAGCGGCCAGAGTTTGACGGTCAATTTTGAAACCCGCCGTGAACAACTGCCCGAGCTCTTGCCGTTGTTGAACACGATCCTGCGTCAGCCTAGCTGGTCGCCGGCAGAGTTCGAGAGCTTGAAGACCGAGGCACTGACCGGTATTGAAGACCAGATGCGTCAGCCAGAAGCTTTGGCGCAACAGGCGCTGGCCCGCTATGACAACCCCTACCCTAGAGGGGATGTTCGTTACAGCGCGAGCTTTGAAGAGCAGATCAGCGACCTGGGTTCAGTCAAGCTGGCCGACCTTAAACGCTTCCAGCAACGTTTTTATGGAACGCAGAATGCGCAACTGGCGCTCGTCGGTGATTTCGATGCCAAAGCAGCGGCAACGCAAGTGCAGACATTGTTTGGTGATTGGACTGCACGTGAGAAATATGTGCGGGTTTCAGAACCGTACCGGCCGATGAAGCCTGGGATGATCAAGCAGGAGACGCCGGATAAAGCCAACGCTGCATATTTTGGCGGTCTGCCGTTGGATATGGTGGATACCGCCCCCGATTACCCAGCATTGGCGTTGGCAAGCCGGATTCTGGGCGGTGGTGGGTTGAAGAGCCGTCTGATGGATCGTCTGCGCCAGCGTGAGGGTACCAGCTATGGTGCTGGTAGCTGGTTGCATGTAGGCAGCACAGACAATAACGGCTCATTAGGGTTGTACGCCATCTATGCGCCGAGCAATCTGGCAAAGGTGCAGGCTGCCGTTCAAGAAGAGGTGGCTAAGCTGGTTGAGACTGGCGCCAGCCAGCAAGAAATCGACGAAGCTCGTAGTGGCATCCTGCAAGAAGCTACGATTGCACGTACTCTGGATGGCAGTTTGGCAGGCAGCTTAGCGAATCAGTTGTACCTGAAGCGGACCATGGCATTTACTGAAGCATTGGAAACCCGTTTGAAGGCTGTGACGTTGGCTGAAGTGAATGCGGCAATCCGGAAATATGTTGACCCGGGCAAGCTTGTGAATGTTTATGCGGGCGACTTTGCTAACGCGAAGCCTGCCGTCATGAAGTAGTAGCAATAGAAAAACGCCCGATTCAGATCGGGCGTTTTTCATTCTATACCAAGCGCTATTTTCACCTTTTTCTGTAACTTATCTGACTACGCCAGCCCAGGCTATCAGCTCGGGTAGCATTGGTTCCCAATGCTGAAAGCTATGGTCTCCCCCCTCGATAACGGTTTGCTTACAGCCCTTGTAATAAGCCAGAGCATCGCGGTAATTCAGTGTCTCGTCGCCGGTTTCCAGCAACAGCCAATAGCGCTCTGCAGTGATGGCTGCAGGCTCCAAAGCCTTCAGTTCATCCATATGATGCGCTTCGAGTAGGTATTCCTCCCCGCTATAGGGGTTGCGCTGGAGGCCGAGGTAGGCATGCAGAAGTTGAGCAGGGCGAACTGCAGGATTGATAAGAACGGCCCGACAACCGTATTTCTCCGCCGCCCAGCTGGCAAGAAATCCCCCTAAGGAACTGCCAAATAGCGTGATTCCTTCAGGACCATGCTGCTCCATTAACTGGGTGATCAACATAGCCGCAGCTTTGGGGGTGGATGGCAAGGTCGGGCAGATAAAATGCTCGGCCAAGCTTCGTTCAGCTAACCAAGCATGGGTTTGTTGTGCTTTTTGTGAAGCAGGGCTGCTATTGAAGCCATGCAGATACAGAATTTTAGCCATTACTCGCTTTTCCTTTGGTAAGGAGGGCTGAAACCAGTGGGTCTCGTTGAAAGCTGCTGGTCAGGGGTTATGAACCAACGTTGAGTATCTCGAAGAATTACTCGGTGACAGGTGTTGGGGCAGTGTGTAAACCAGCTATATGGCTGCGTAATACAACCAGTAGTAACAAGCCGGGCAATGCCGTCAGTACTGTCGTCAAAAAGAAGTTTGGCCAACCAAATGCTTCCACCATGACGCCGGATGCGGGCCCGACATAGACTCTGCCGAAGGCGGCCAGAGCCGATAAAAGGGCGAACTGGGTGGCGGTGAACTTTGGGTTGCATAAGGCCATCAATAGAGCAACGAAAGCGGAGGTACCCATGCCACCGCATAGATTCTCCACCCCAACAGCCAGTACCATCAGGCCGTAGCTTTTGCCACTGACTGCAAGCATCCAGTACATCAGATTGGACACAGCCTGCAGTACACCAAACAGCAATAACGATTTCCATAGGCCAAGCCGCGCCATCCATAGTCCACCCACTAATGCACCGACCAGTGTGGCAATAAGGCCGAAGACCTTGTTGACCTCACCAACCTCGGTCTGGCTGAATCCTACGCCGCGAAGCAGGAATGTCGTGGTCAGGCTGCCGGCGAAGGCATCGCCCAATTTGTACAATACGATCAGGGCCAACAGCATCCAGGCGCCACGTCTGGATAGGAATTCATCCAGCGGACCTGTCAGTGCAGGGAAACCTGCAAAACGTGCCGCCCATAGCGCCAAAGCGCCGGCCAGAATAACCTCTCCTACTAGGTAGACCAATCCCCAGCCTTTACCTTCAGTCGGGACGCCGATCAGCTCCAGGCTGTAACGTGCAAGCAGAAAGCCAAAGCCCCCCCCAATCAGCATCACGATGAAACCTTTGAGTTCCAGCTTGGCTGATGATGAGGGTTTGTCGGGCTGGGCGAGTTTTGGAGACATCAAGGTGATGACAGCCATACCCGCCATAATGGCGGCGATCAGTTGGTAGGTTGCTGGCCAACCCAGCCATTTTTCGGCAATGATGAGCGCGAGTGCACCAGAGACAAGCATGGCGAGCCGGTAACCCAGAACCCCGACTGCGGCGCCCGCACCGCGTTCTTCATCGTGCAGGAGTTCAGTCCGATAAGCGTCGTAGGCGATGTCCTGGCTGGCGGATAGGAATGCAACTGCTACACCAAATGCTGCGAGTAATCCTGGCGATACTGTTGGATTCACAAGCGACATGGCAAAGATAGCCACTGCCAGCAATAGTTGGGTGATCAGCAACCAGCCCCGTCGGTGACCAAGAAAGGGCGGTTCGAATCGATCGAGCAGCGGAGACCAAAGAAACTTGTAGGTATAGGGTTGGCCAATCAGCGCGAAATAACCGATTGTCGTGATATCCAGTCCGGATACGGTTAGCCAAGCCTGCAAACTGCTCGCAGTTAGCGCGAGTGGCAAACCAGATGCGAATCCCAATCCGAGTGTCGCTGCGACCCGACGATTGCCGAAAATGGTCAGATAGTGCGCCAAAGCCATACTTAGAGCTCACCGTTGTAGTCGATGATCAAGGGGGCGTGGTCTGAGAATTTCACGTCCTTGTAGATGCTGCCGGTGTGGGCTTTGGCTGCAATACCTGGTGTGCATATCTGGTAATCGATCCGCCACCCTACGTCTTTGGCATAAGCCTGGCCACGGTTGCTCCACCACGTGTAGCCAGGCTCTTCTGGGTAGCGCGTACGCCAGACATCAACCCAGCCATGTCCGAATAGCTCTGTTAACCAGGCTCTTTCTTCAGGTAAAAAACCGGAATTTTTTTGATTACCTTTCCAGTTCTTCAAGTCGATGGGTTGGTGAGCGATGTTCCAGTCACCGCAGACCACGATTTCACGCCCCTCAGCCAGTAGCCCTCGCATATGAGTCATGAATCTCTCAAGGAAAGCGAACTTGACCTGTTGGCGCTCGTCGCTGCTGGAACCTGAGGGTTGATACAAAGAAATAATGGAAAGCGGACCAAAGTCCGCTCGAAGGTATCGTCCTTCGGCATCAATGTCGGCAATACCCAAACCTTCTGTAACACGATCCGGCTGACGCCGACTGTATATGCCTACACCGCTGTAGCCCTTCTTTTCTGCTGTATGGAAATAGCCATGATATCCAGTGGGGGATCGCATAGCGTCGCTCATATCAGACAAATGGGCCTTGAGTTCCTGAACACAGACCACATCGGCTTCGCTGGCAGCCAGCCATTCAAAGAAACCTTTGTTGGCGGCAGAACGCACACCATTCAGGTTGGCAGAAATTATTCGCATAGCAGTCGCTCGGTAAGGCAGATAAGAACCCGGAATGATATGCTATAAAGCATCGAAACCCGCATGCCGTCTCGCTTTTCAGGCCTCACTAATATGTCAAATGTTCGTACCGATTTCATCGCCTTTGCCGTTCAACAGCAAGTACTTCGCTTTGGTGAGTTTCAAACCAAAGCAGGCCGGCAGTCTCCCTATTTCTTCAATGCGGGCTTGTTTCATGATGGTGCGAGTATTGGTCGACTGGCGGGTTTTTATGCGGACACGGTAATCGCTTCTGATGTGCCGTTCGATATGTTGTTTGGGCCGGCTTACAAGGGGATATCGCTGGCAGCCACAACTGCTGTGGCCTTAGCCCAAAAAGGTCGTAATGTACCGTTTTGCTTTAATCGCAAAGAAGCCAAAGATCATGGCGAAGGTGGTACTTTGATAGGAGCCCCGCTTAAGGGTCGGGTCATGATTATCGATGATGTGATATCCGCGGGTACTTCCGTGCGCGAATCCGTTGAGCTGATCCGTGCCCAGGGGGCGGTGCCGGCAGGGGTGCTGATTGCGTTGGATCGTCAGGAACGTGGGCAAGGGGCTCAGTCAGCAGTTCAAGAAGTCCAAGCCGAGTATGGTATCCCAGTTATCGCTATAGCGAATCTTACTGACTTGATCGATTATTTGAATGGGCAACCAGAACTGGAACGAAATTTGCTCGAGGTTCGGCGTTATCGCGCCGAATACGGCGTCGTCTAAGGAAAACTGGAACTATGCGTACTCATCTGCCATTACTAGCCCTGTTGATTTGTCTGCCTGCTTCGGCCGCCATATACAAGTGGGTGGATGAAAATGGCAAGATACAGTACAGCGATAAGCCACCCCATCAACAGACGACCCAAGGCACAACCAAGCTGAATAGTCGAGGCATGGTAGTAGATAAGTCCGAAGGGCTTCTCACCCCTGAACAGAAGGCTGCAAAAGAGAAAGAGCTCGCCAAGCAGCGTGAAGCTGCTCAAAAAGAAATGGAAGCCCGTCGGCGTGACAAAGCGCTGCTTAATAGCTTTACCAGTACCAGCGAGATTGATGCACTCCTGGCTCGTAATGTGGAGCAATTGCAGGCAAGTATTCAGTCTGATAAGGGGCGGATTGAGGCGGCGCAGAAACGTTTGGACACTGTGCTAGCCAGAGCGAATAAGATCACTACAAGTAATAAACCTATCCCTGAAGACTTGCGTAATTCAATTCAGGAGCGCCAAGCGGATCTCACTAAGCTCAATGAAGATATCAAGCAAAAAGAAGCCAATATAGCCCAGCTCCGTCAGCGGGCGGAAGATGATAAGAAGCGGTTCACTGAATTACGGGGCCCCAGCTCCAAATAAAAAACGCCCGAACAGGGCGTTTTTTATTTGGATGGTAGCGCAATTATGCTGACCAAAATGGATAGTCGAAACGTTGCAGCAAGGTTACGGTTTCGGTAAGTGGGAGACCGACCACTCCGCTGAAACTACCTTGAATCTCATTAATCAGTACGGCACCCAGACCTTGAGCCCCATAACTGCCGGCCTTATCCATAGGCTCCCCACTCGCCACATAGGCAGCAATTTCTGAAGCACTTAAAGTTCGAAAGCGCACAGTGCTTCGTGAGAGCGCGTATTCGGTACGTTCGCCATTACTAATCGCCACACCTGTTAGGACCTCGTGACTGCTGCCGGATAGCTGGCCAAGCATCGCCTGCGCATCGTCTGCATCAAGTGGTTTGCCAAGTATTACATTCCCGAAAGCTACTGTTGTATCCGCCGCTAGTAGTAGTCGTTTGGGTAGGCCAGCAGCCAAGGCTGCAGCAATACCTGCTTCAGCTTTGGCGCGAGCGAGTCGTTCCACATAGGCTATGGCAGTTTCACTTGGCTTTGGCGTCTCATCGATTTCACAGCTTACCCGTTCGAACCGAATACCGATTTGTGTCAGCAATTCACGTCGCCGTGGGCTGGCGGATGCAAGGTAGATAGCTGGTCTGTGGTGCATTTGGCTGCTATTCACGGTGGTAGGGGTGGCCTTGGTTGATAGCGACAGCACGATAAAGCTGCTCCGCTAACAGTATGCGAACCATACCATGTGGGAGAGTCAGGGCTGAAAGCTGCAACAGCTCGTGGGCTTGCTGTTTGATGTCTGGATGCAGACCGTCGGCACCGCCGATAACAAACGCTACATCACCACCATTACGGTGCCAGCTCTTCAGCTTGTCGGCCAGTTTCAGTGTGGTCCAATTGGCACCACGTTCGTCCAGGACAACTTTATGGCAGCCAGGAGGGAGTGCAGCCAAGATACGGTCACGCTCAGTTTCCATGGCTTTCTCAACCGAGCTGCCCGAACGCTGCCCGGGTTTCAACTCAATCAGTTCAATCATGGCTTCCCGCGGCATGCGTTTGACGTATTCCTTGTAACCGGTCTCCACCCAGTCGGGCATTTTGTGCCCGACTGCGATGATATAGAGCTTCACGCTTTGCTGTCAGGATCGTCGTGAGCTTGGATAGCCGCTTCCCATGGGCGAGTGGGATTGAATGTTGGTTTTTGGCCGCCCCACAATTGTTCGATGTTGTAGTAGTCACGTACGGCTGGGAGCATGACGTGGATAATCAGCGGGCCTGCATCCAGCAGGACCCATTCACCTGTGGCATCACCCTCCATGCCGAGGATTTCAGCGCCGGCTTCCTTGAGTTTTTCCCGTGCGCTGTTGGCCAATGCTTTGACTTGGCGATTGGAGTTACCCGAAGCAACGACCATGCATTCAAACATGGATGTCAGTTTGGTGGTGTCGAGCACCAGAATATCTTCACCTTTGATGTCTTCCAAGGCGGTGACAGCGATATCGCGCATTTGCTCGATGGTGAGGTGTTGAGTCATGGTTATTTGTTGGCCTGATAAAGCAAATGCCGCCCGGCGTAATCGAACACGGCATGGAATTTGAAGTCACAGCTTGTTGCCCGCTGTGAAAGGGATTCCAAGAGCAGTGCAGGAAATGGCGAGCGGCGTTGTTAGCAAAAGCGGGATTGTACCTGTATCCCCAGAGGGGGTCACGCTAAGTGTTTGAATTGTCGGTGGGACTTGTTCTTCTGATGGTGTAAGAAACAGTTGTAAGTGTGTTTTGAACACGATATCGCGGGTATGTAACAGACTTTGAACGGATTCTCAGATCGACCTCTCGAAATGGGCTACCAACCCTTTCAGAGAAACAGCTGTCTGAGAGAGCCGCTCAGCAGATAATGCAACGTCCTGTGCTTCACGGTTATTGGCTTCTATGGTGTTGGCCATACGTTCGATAGTTTTTGCCACTTCTTCTGCTGCTGTGGATTGCTCGCGGAGCGTGGCGCTAATCTGGCTGGTCATTTCCACCGTATGCTCGGCAGCTTGAGCAACCGCCTCCAAATTACGATTACTGGCTTCAATAGAGGCTGTGCCATTGGCAACCTCTGCTACAGCGTCATCCATGGTCATCAGCGTGGCCTGGGTTACCAGCTGAATATTGGTGACGTTGTTGTTGATGTCCTGAGTCGACTGACTCGTACGCTCAGCCAGTTTGCGTACTTCATCTGCCACTACCGCGAAACCACGGCCTGATTCCCCAGCACGTGCTGCTTCAATAGCGGCATTCAAAGCCAGGAGATTGGTCTGATCGGCAATTTCTTTGATTGTCCCAGTCATGCTGCCAATTCTGGCGACAGCCTGGTTCAGATCATCCAATGTGGCACGCGCCTCGCCCACAACCGTAACAATGCGGTTGGTGGATGCCAGGCTGGCCTGCATATTGGCCTCACCTTCTCGTACAACTACTTTCGCTTGTTGCGCACTGGCGGTAGCTTCATGAGTGGCACGGCTGATTTCGGTGACGGATACACTCATTCTTTCAGTCGCTGCGCTAACTTTTGAAGTTTGCTCGCTTTGTATATTGGTCTGCTTGGCAAGTGCTTCGGCTGAATGATCGAGTTGATGTGACTGCGTAGCGACTTTTTGGGAGGTGGACAGGACATCGGTGATCAGAGTGTGCAGATGGGCTGAAAGTGACCTGACCGATGCGATCATTTCCCCAAATTCGTCCCCCTGTTCGATATGTGGGCTGGTACGGAAATTACCCTCCTTGATATTTATGAGTGCGGTTTCCACTTTTTGCAGTCCTTGCACCGCACGGCTTACCCACCAGCCACCACCTATCAATGCGGCTACAGCTCCACCCCCAGCAAAAGCCCACACTATGCTGGAATCCGCATTCATACTGGCGGCAAGCGCTGTTGCCAAATTCATGACCGCCAATAGTATGAATGCAAGCCAAGCGCGTTGAGCGAAGGTCAGTGTTTGCATAGGAATGCTCGCTCCTTTGATTGGAGAATTAGCGTTTCTCGTGCGTACTGGAGATGGGCCTGACCGGTGGAGGGTCAATTCGGCGTGAAACACGGCAAGTTCATTGGGCTGGCAGACGTACTTGACCGGGATAATCGGTATTTTCGTCTTTGTGGCGCATGAGTCTTTAAGTGCTCAGTACCGACGGAAGGGGCCGCCACTTTAAGTTAGCTGATCTGGTAGGTATCAACAACCACTCAGAAGTATAAAAATGTATCTGGGGCTTTACCATTGTGCGCTCGGGGATAAGAGCGCCAAGTAGATAGCAATTCGGGACCTGTTCTATGTTTGGTTGAACCCAACTATAAGGAAGTTCTGGAACACTTAGAGTTTGGTCAATATCTGTAAGAGCAGCTGTCGGGAGGACGTAGCGCAGAAACTGGCATGTACATTGTTGATACATGAGGCTTTCGAGTAGCACACAAGTCTTGATCACAATTGCGCAGTAAGATCATGAACAGGGCCTTAGCCACGTATTTGGCCGTCACCGAGTACTATCCACTTCTGACTGGTCAGCCCCTCAAGCCCGACAGGGCCTCGTGCATGGATTTTATCGGTCGAGATGCCAATTTCTGCTCCGAGGCCATATTCAAAGCCATCTGCAAATCGTGTCGAGGCATTCACCATGACGCTGGCTGAATCGACTTCCCGTAGAAAACGACGCGCCTTGCTGTAGTTTTCTGTCACGATGGCATCGGTATGGTGGCTGCCATAGTCGTTGATATGATTGATAGCAGCATCAAGGTCTGCTACGACACGAATGGCCAGAATGGGTGCCAGGTATTCGGTACGCCAATCTTCATCTGTGGCAACCAAGGCTGTGGGTACAAGATCGCGTGTACGGGGGCAGCCACGTAGTTCCACACCTTTGGCAGCATAGATACTTGCAAGTAAAGGTAGTGCCGTCTTGGCGATATCGTCATTCACCAACAGGGTTTCCATTGTGTTGCATGTGCCGTAGCGATGGGTTTTGGCGTTGTCGGCAATCCGTACTGCTTTTTCGAGGTCAGCCTCGCTATCGATATATACGTGACAGATGCCATCCAAATGCTTGATGACAGGTACCCGGGCTTCTCTTGCAATACGCTCGGTTAGTCCCTTGCCACCTCGCGGTACGATCACGTCTACAAACTCACTCATCGTAATTAGCTCACCCACCGCTGCGCGGTCTGTGGTCTCTACGACTTGAACAACGCGCTCGGGTAGGCCTGCAATGCGTAACCCTTCCTTTACCAGCTTGGCGATGGCCTGGTTACTAAGCGTGGCTTCAGACCCCCCGCGCAAGATCGCAGCATTTCCTGATTTCAAGCAAAGTCCTGCTGCATCTGCCGTTACGTTTGGTCTGGCTTCATAAATGATGCCAATCACACCTAGTGGTACGCGCATCTTGCCTATTTGGATGCCGGAGGGGCGGTAAGCGAAATCGCTCATTTCGCCCACTGGGTCAGGAAGGTTGGCAATCTGGCGCAAGCCTTCCGCCATTGCGGCGACGCCTTTGGCGGTCAAGGTCAGGCGGTCCAGTAGCGCTGCATCAAGACCGGCAGCACGCGCGTTTGCCACGTCTGATGCATTGGCGATTAGCAATGCTTCGGCATCGCGCTCAATTGCGCTCGCCATGGCATGGAGCGCTGCGTTCTTGGCGTTGGTATCCGCCCGTGCAATCTGGCGTGAAGCGGCGCGAGCGGCTTGTCCTACTTCATTCATGTATTGCTTGATATCCATGTCCGCTGCTCCCTATACAGATGTTCAACTTGATTCTGCCAGATTCGCCAACGGCTTGTAGGGCTGATTCGGCGCGCTCAGATTTAACCCTGTTCAGACCAATAGTTCCGCTGGAAGAGCTGCGCATTCGTAATGCGGAGGTTGCGAGTTCGCTCCTTTTTCGGTCCACTTGTCATCAATGAGATCACCTCTCTAAGAGCCTGTTCAAAGTCTCCTGCGCGTCAGCAATACGGTGTTAAAAACGCCCTCGGAATGCTTATTTACCCCATGTAAACTCCGCTTCCTCAGTTGTTTTCGCCTTGTCTTGCTTTAGCTCGCGAGACTTTGAACAGGCTCTGAGGTTTTCTACCTCGGGTTACTGAGCGATCTCATCCAGAACGTGGCCGCGAGTCTGGGCATATGTCAGCTGGTCTGTTACCGAAGACAAATGTCCTGTTTTGACGTAAATGAGGCATCCCTCCACGCTAAAGGGTGTATGCATGGAAAGATGTGGGCTGCGTATCCAGGTGCCTGGCGCATAGTGGCCATGTTCGTCTTGAAAGGTGCCCTCCAGGACGAGAATTTCCTCTCCACCCCAGTGACGATGGTGATTGAAGTAGGTGTTTGGCGCCCACCGCACCAGTGCCACATGTTCAGTGCCATGTGCATGCAGAGGCAATACCGATAAGCCTTCAACCATACCTTGGTGCCAAAGTGCCTGCTTTGTATCTATCCGCGTTTGTAAGACATCGTCCTGTTCGAACTGATTTAGTTTCACGAAAAGTGTGCAGCCTATAGTACTGTAAGGCTTATGCACGCTGCCCGCAGGGTTGCGTATATAGGTACCTGCTGAGTAGTCGCCGGTTTCATCGGAAAACGTACCTTCAAGCACCAGAATTTCTTCGCCACCTGTATGGACGTGCTCGGCGAAGTAAGAGCCTGGGGCGTAGCGGACAATGGATGTGGCCCGTGCTTTCTCTCCACCTATCCTATCGAGTAATCGGCGCTCCACGCCCATTTGAGGGGAGGTGATCCAAGGTGACATAGTGGGTGAAATGACGACCCGGCGCTCAAAATCTGCATTGATGCGCATCGTGAATCTCCTGTTTATTGCAATGGGCCGAACAATCACGTTCGGCCCCGGCGTAAACTACCTCGCCAAAGCCTTCGAAGTTCACCGGCGCGGCAAGGTTGAATCAGTTGGGTGACACACACTGGAAGTTGCGATGAATTTCCTCGTACTGCTTGGTGGTGTTGTCTCCTGATTCTCTTCAGTTGTTAGTTGCGACCGGCCATCACGCCACCGTCAACGTCCCAAACAGCACCTGTTACCCAGCCCGCCTCTTCAGAGAGCAGGAAGGCAATCACGTTTGCGACATCATCGGGCGTGCCGATGCGGCCAAGTGGATGGAAACCATTGAAACCTTGCAGTGCATCGTTGACTTGCTCCTTCGGGATGAATCCTTCATAAATCGGGGTCTGTACGACGGCGGGTGAAACCGCGTTGACGCGAATACCGTAGTCAGCCAGCTCCATAGCCAAATGTTGTGTCATGGAGTGCAGGCCAGCCTTGGCCATGGAGTAAGCAGTCGAAGGCGTTGCCTTGATGGACTGTTTGGCCCACATGGAACCGATATTGACGATGGCCCCCTTGGCTTTGCGCTCAACCAGACTCTTTGCAAAAGCTTGTGTCAGAAAGAAGAATGCACGGTTGAGTACCATGTATTGGTCGTAGTCCGGACCGGTATGTTCAAGAAAGGTTTTTGGCAGGAATAGGCCGGCTGCGTTGACCAGCAAGTCTACTTTCAGGTCGTTGTGGATACGGGCGATTAAAGATTCAACATCAGCTTGCTTCGAAAAGTCGGCAACAATGCCGGATGCCGAGCCTAGTGTGCTCAATTCTGCGACCGTAGCGTCAATGGTAGGTTGGTCACGCCCGACGATGATGGCGTTACCGCCCCCCTGCAAGATTCTGCGTGCCGTTGCTTTGCCCATACCACTGGTGCCGCCAAGAACAAGAACCGTCGCCTGATTAAAGTTACTCATTTCACAACCCTTCTAATAGGTAGATTAAGATGACAAAAAAAGAAATTAATTTGTTCGAACAAAGGAATCTACAGTCCTATCAATAGCTTGCCTCAAGCTGTCAACAGGCAGTATTTCCTGAGCTACCAGCAAAACCCCTCACATCACATATTGCCAAGCTGGCAATAACTAAGTCCCATGTACCAACGGGAACAGATGAGTTCTGTTATCGAGGAGCGCTTGCTTAGTACCAATAAACCGAAATCTACCTTTTGGTAGGTTTGTTGTCAAGTGATGAATCTCAACTGCCGAAACGGTTCCTCAAAGCAACGCGACTGATTTGATCTGAGCCCATACTTGGGTGCCTGGTGCAATGCCAAGTTTATCGAGGGAGTATCGGGTAATGCGCGCCAGCATTTGGCTGCTGCCAACATCTAGGGTAATCAAAACATGGGCGGCATGACTGGCCGGGTGGATGCTGCGTACGGTTGCTGGCAGACGATTGAGGATGCTTACGTCGTTGTGAGGACCACATGAAAGGCTGATATCTCGTGCCAGGATACGAACGCGCCGTTTTGTACCATGCCGTGGAAGATCAGGTACTAGCAGCTCACCGCCACTAAATGCCAGGCGGGCCAAGTTGTAGTGTGGGTCGACGCTTAGCCGTTCGGTTTCGAGGATTACGCTGAGTTCCTCATCGAAAATACTGGGGAGGTCGGGGCGCGATAAAGTTGCAGACAGTGGGCCTTGGGCTTGTACTCTTCCTTCATGGATCAGAATCAGATGATCGGCCAGTCGGCTTACTTCATCCATTGCGTGGGTGATGTAGACCATGGGTAGATCAAGTTGCTGCTGTATCTGGGCCAGATATGGCAGGATTTCCAATTTGCGGGTTTGGTCGAGAGCAGCCAGAGGTTCATCGAGCAGCAGTAGGGAAGGCGAAGTAAGCAAGGCTCGGGCGATGGCTATGCGTTGCCGTTCGCCGCCTGAAAGTTGTGTTGGCCGGTGTGCCAGAAGCGGCGTCAGTTCCAGTAAATCTAAGGTTTGCTGCCAATCGATCTTGCGTAGGGCTGCCGGCGTACGTTGGTAGCCAAAAGCCAGATTGCCGCGGACATCCAAATGGGGAAATAGTCGAGTATCCTGGAATACCATGCCGATACCCCGTTGCCAGCAGGGTAGGAAGAACTTGCGGGTACTGTCTTGCCAGCAAACATCGCCTTGCCAGATTTCTCCACTTACCTGGGTTTCCAAGCCAGCGAGGCAGCGTAACAAGGTGGTTTTGCCAGAGCCGGAAGGGCCGAACAGCACAGTTACCCCGCGAGCTGGCAAAGAGAACTCGGCATCCAGACTAAACGCGCTGCGTTGTAATTGCAGGTTTGCACGCAGACTCATGACGTAGTTCCGCGCTTTTGCAGCAGCTGCAACCCCAGTAGGACTGCGAAGCTGAATAAGAGCATGCCACCAGCAAGCCAATGTGCCTGGGTGTATTCAAGCGCTTCGACATGGTCATACAGCTGTACCGAGATGACGCGGGTCTTGCCGGGGATATTGCCCCCTATCATCAGCACTACGCCAAACTCGCCGACTGTATGGGCAAAAGTCATCACCGTGGCGGTAATCAGCCCAGGCTTTGCCAGTGGTAGTACCACATGAAGGAAAGTGTCGATCGGTGGCGCACGTAATGTCGCTGCCGCTTCCAGTGGTGCATTGCCTATGGCTTGAAAGGCCTGTTGCAGGGGTTGGATGGCAAAGGGTAGCGAATAGAGCATTGATGCCAACAAAAGCCCGCTGAAACTGAAAGGCAGCAGACCCCAGCCAAGTGCTGTTGTCAGTTGTCCCAGTGGCCCTTGGTTGCCGAGCGCTAACAATAGGTAGAAGCCCAATACGGTGGGTGGGAGAACCAATGGCAGCGTGACAACAGCGCCGACTACCTTGCTGAGCCAGTGTGTAGAGCGGCTTAGCCACCACGCCAGAGGCATACCCAGTAACAGTAGAAGTACGGTGGTGAACGCTGCCAACTTGAGTGTCAGCCCTATAGCCGACCAGTCTTCAGGCGCTAGCAGCATGATGGCTGCCTACCAGGAATAGCCATAGCTGCTGATGATTTTCCGCGCCACATCACTGCGAAGAAATTGAATCAACGCTTTGGCGGCAGGTTGATTCTGCCCTTGTTTCAGCAAAACGGCGTCCTGGCGGATGGGCTGATACAGGTTGTCAGGTACGATCCATGCCGAGCCACTGAGCAACTTGCCCTGCGCATAGACTTGCGACATCGCCACAAAGCCCAATTCGGCATTGCCAGTGGCAACAAACTGATGGGTCTGGGCGATGCTCTCCCCGGTTACGATCCGCCCGGTTAGCTGGTTGGTCAGGCCCAAAGCCTGCAGCGTCTCCTGGGCTGCTCGGCCATAGGGAGCCAGTTTGGGGTTGGCGATGGCAAGATGCTGGAAATTGCCGGTGCGTAGAACGTCCCCTTTGGCATCAACCACCTCTGATTTGGTACTCCATAAGACCAACCGACCAATTGCGTAAGTAAAGCGGCTGTTTGGTACGGCGAGACCTTCCTGATCCAATCGTTCCGGTGTTTCATTGTCGGCTGACAGTAGGACTTCAAAGGGGGCTCCGTTGACGATCTGCGCATAAAGCTTGCCGGTTGCGCCAGCCGATACGCGGACCCGATGGCCGCTCGCTTGCTCGAAAGCTTGGGCTATCTGCTGCATTGGTTGTTGAAAATTGGCTGCCACGGCAACGTTGACTTCATCGGCATGCGCCAAGCTAACCAGACTGCAGAGCATAGTGATGCCAACAGACTTACTCATGATCATCTTCATGTATGGTTGAAAAAGTACACCTGGGTACGCCATGGCAGGCTTTGAATCTGAACTTTGCCGCAGGTTCTAAGCTGGGCGCGAGGTTAGCTGAATAGTGTAGATACCCGCAGCTGTCATGGCGAATGAGCCAAGCATATGCACTATGGCGGTCAGCAACCCCCAACCGTATTGTCCCTTGAGCAGCATGCCTACCACTTCTGCAGAAAAGGTGGAGAAGGTGGTCAATCCACCAAGAAAACCTGTGACGATAAACAATCGCCATTCGGGAGACAGACTTGTGTTCGCGCTGAAGAAAGCTAGGGCCAGACCGACAAAATATCCACCAGATAAGTTCGCAGCCAGGGTGCCCAGAGGGAGATTGGGTAGAAGAGGATTAAGCCAGAGGCTGAGTCCCCACCGGGCCAGTGCCCCAAGTGCGGCCCCTAGGGCAATGGCGACTACGGCTAACCACATAGAGAGGGCGACTCTGTTGGAGGCGTAGAGCCTGCACAAATTCTGCTGCGCGTTTGTAATCCGGCGTTAAATGCCCTTTCAGGGTGCTCATTTACCATTCGTAAACCCCGTTTCCATGGGTGTTTTCGTCTTATCTCGCTATAGCTCGTGAGACCTTGAACAGGTTCTAAGGCAGCCCTGCTGATGTAAAACCAGCTTACGGCAAGCCGTAAGCTGGTTTTACAAAGCACGCTAAAAAGAGTGTCGAATTGCTACAGCACTCGCGTACTTAGAACTTGTTCAAGATCTGTCACGAGCAGTTGTCAGCAGGGTGCAGAACAGCACATAAATCCTGATCAAAGCTGCGCAGTAAGATCGTGAGCAGGTTTTTTAAGCACGAGGCCGTTTCACCACTTGCACACCCAACTGTTTGAGCTTGCGGTACAAGTGCGTACGCTCCAACCCTACCTTATCTGCCACACGGCTCATATTGCCGCCTTCCTGGCCGATATGGTGTTCGAAATAAGCCCGTTCGAACTCATCGCGTGCATCGCGTAGCGGCTGGTCGAAATTGAACTGTGGGCTGTTCAAGGAGATGGCTTGTGCCCGTGGTGGCGAGAACTGCGCCAATACCCGGCTTACTGGTACGGCATCGATATCGCTATCAGTTGATGTCATCGCCAAGCTCTTGACGATGTTATGAAGCTGCTCGTGATTCCCGGGCCAGTCATGCTGACGCAGCGCATTAAGCGCGGCCGAAGTGAAGCGGCGGGGACCGATCTTGTTGGACTCAATCACGCTTGCCAGCGTGTGCTCAGCCAGCTCCGGAATATCTTCACGGTGCTCACGCAAGGCTGGCAGCGGCACAACCAGCTGCGACAAATAGGTGAACAACGCAGGATCGAAACGGTCGATCAACTCAGGTAGGCTCTTTGACGTGGCGCAGATCAAGCGGACATTATGCTTTTCGATCTTAGACAACAGGCTGACCAATGCCGCCTGTGCACGTCGTTCATAGTGGCCGATGTCCCGCAGGAAAAGCGTGCCGTTGGCGGCCCGTGTAACCAGATCAACACCACTCTCCACCAGGGCATCCTGGCTGTCTGGTGCGACAAAGGAGGCTGTCGCCCGGGTCAGGTAGCGGGCACAAGCGACGAAGCCGCTGCCAGGCTCGCCAGTCAACAAGAGCGGCATGGCAAGGTTTTGTGCCTGATCGAGTTGCTTTTTCAGAATCAAGACCTGTGGGCTCTTACCCAATGCAGCCAGCGAATTTTCCGCCACCTTGGGCTGTACTTCGCCATGCTTGAGCGCCCGCTTGACGGTGGACAGCAGTTTTTGCAGGCCGATCGGCTTTTCCAGGAAGTCGAAAGCGCCAATCCGGGTTGCTTCGACAGCGGTATCGATGGTGGCGTGGCCAGACATCATTACCACCGGCATGGTCAATTGCCCGTTGCTGCCCCACTCCTTGAGTAACGTCACACCATCTGTGTCTGGCATCCAGATATCCAGCAATACCAGCGATGGTCGGCCTTGGTTGCGATATTGGCGGGCTTGCTTAGCATTTTCCGCTACGACAACCCGATAACCTTCGTCCTGCAGAATTTCTGACAACAACTCGCGAATACCGATTTCGTCGTCAACGATCAGAATATCGTTACTACCCACGCGTGCTCTCCCCTGATGCTATTTGCGTATTGCCTTCTGCCAATGGCAGGTCTATCCGCACGCAAGCGCCATGCGGTTCGACATTAAAAGCAGCTATCTGGCCGTGATGTTCGTCGATAATCTTTTTCACCACGGCCAGCCCAAGACCGGTGCCTTTCAGCTTGGTGGTTGCATAAGGCTCGAATATACGTTGCAAAATCGCCTCATCAAAGCCTGGACCGTTGTCTTCTACCGACAATCGTACCGCGTTCCGGCGTTGTTCGGTACGTAAGCGTATACGAACGAGCATATCGCCACTGGCAGCTTCCTGGGCATTCTTGAGCAAGTTGTGCACTACCTGACGTAGTTGCGTGACGTCGGCAAGCACCCATAACGGACCTTCGCTGAGGTCTTCGCGCTCTATCGGCGCGGTTTCGTAGAGTACTAAAACCTCTTCCAGCAAGGCTTTGACATCAACTGGCGCTAATACGGTGGAGGGTTGGCGCGCATATTCCCGGAACTCGTCCACCATGCGCTTCAACGCACCTACCTGGGACACAATGGTTTGAGTGGAACGGGTCAACACATTACGGCCAGCCTCATCCAGCTGGTCTGTCAGCTTATGTTCCAAGCGCTCTGCCGCGAGCTGGATAGGAGTAAGCGGATTACGGATTTCGTGGGCCAGGCGCTTGGCTACTTCACCCCAAGCGGCATCGCGCTGGGTACGTAGCAGGTCGGTGACATCGTCAAACACCACGACAGCGCCACTCGGTCGGCCCTCTGATTCCTGCAGTTTGGCGCCACGCGCCAGCAGAATGCGCTTGTTGCCATCAAAGTTCACTTCCAACTGGCGTTGCCACTCTCCATCACTTTCTTCGAAGGCGGCAATCAAGCCGGCTGCGAAGCCCGCCAAGTGAGGGTAGGTTTCCGGCCAATCTGGCAGCCGCATCACATCCAGGAGGCCGACTTCTGCGTGCAGACCGCTGGCCGCACTCAGGTTGGCGGCACGCAGCCGCCAGCGTTCGTCGAAAGTCAGTACGCCAGCAGTCAGGCTGCCCAGCACGGTTTCCAGGTACGCTTTGGCGGCAGTGGTTTCTCGTTGTTTCTGTTCCAATTGGTCGCGTGCTTCTGCCAACTGGCGTGTCATGCGATTGAAGCTGTGCGTAAGTGTGCCCAGCTCATCCTGGCTGACGATGGGCTGTACCTGGGAATAGTCGCCCTGGGCAACTGCACGGGTACCGGCTGCGAGCACCGTAAGCGGCGCTGCGAGTTTTTCCGACAGGAACATGCCGAGTACCACGGCTGCCAGGAGCGCCAGTAGAAGCGCAAGGGTGAGCGTCAGCCCGTAAGTGAGTTTGAGGCCGCTACGGGACAGCGACAGTCGTTTGTAGTCATTACGCACCTTTTCAACCTTTTCTGCATCATCCGCCAGCTTTTTGGGTACGGGCTGGATTAGTTGCAGGGCGCGTGTTTCAGGGCCGAAGCTGTTTCTACTGCTGTAGTTCGGATTGACCGGCACGATTACCCGCAGGCTGAGCCCATAGTCGGGTGTGGATTCCAGCGCCCGATAGGGTATCTGCGCCAAAACCTGCTTGAGGATGGCGCGCTCTGGCACCAGCGGTACCGGGTTGGCGCGTTCATCACCAACATGGGCAATGACCCTGCCTCGCGCGTTAAACAGCGTCGCTTCCTGTACGTTTGCCTGTTCACGCAGACGGGTCAGAGTAGCGAGCGCTTCTGGACCGACGTCGCCAGCCAGCTCGCCAGACAGCACTCTCGCTTTTTGCATCAGGTCGTCCAGCGAATAGTCGAGTGCTCTACTGCCCAGGCTCAGACCGCTATCGAGGGCATTGTCGACACGTACATCAAACCAGGTTTCGATCGATTTGGTCAGAAACTGTACGGATAGCGTATAGACCAGTGCACCGGGCAAAACGGCCACCAACGCGAACATCAAGGTCAATCGCCAAGCCAGCCGCGAGCCAAACAGCCTGGCTGTAACCTGCTTGCGCAAGCGCATCAGCCTTGCGACAACCAGGGCAGTAAGACCGGCTGCCATCAGCGCATTCAGGCCGACTAACCATTCGTAATACTGCCCGAAGAGCGTGGTGTTGCTGCTGGCTGTGGCAAGCAGGAACAGCAAGATGGCGGCCAGAGAACCCAGCAATACCACAGTGTTACGCATGGAGTGGATATGCCTTGCTTGCCAGGGGGAAAAAGAAAGGATGCATCGGTGGGTTTTGAATCAGATTTAGTGTTTCAAATTTACAACAATCTTTACCTGATCTGTTCGCGGCTCCTCATGGATGCGGATTCAGGTGGCAAAAATGGATCGTAAACAGGCTCGGTTTCATTTCATCACTCCGGCCTGACCGGAAGCAAAGTTGAACGAAACAGTTTCTAATGTGCTTCGTGGAATTCAATCTTGACCGGCTCTGCTTCCAGGCGCCAGTCCGCATCTCCGAGCAGGCTCAATTGCAGCGGCTTTGGCAGGCTGTCCAGATCTAGCCGCATGGTGAGTTCCCCGGCGAAGCGGCTGTCCAATTTACGTGTGACGGAGCCACGTTCCGCCACGCGCCATTCACGCATTACCCCGAGCCCCCGTAATGCCCCACTTAGCGTGTCATAACTTTGATAGAGCGTGCCAACCCCAACGCGATAGGTCCGGGTCAGGCTATGGTAGGACAGCTTGAAATCAAGACGAGCGCTGGGATCAAACCAGTCGGTAACGCGTCGCCAAGCCCAGTACCAACGCGGCTCGGTCAAGGTGAATTCGACGGCGAAGGTCAGCGGTATGCCGGAAAGCAAAGCGCTTTCGTGCACGCTGTCCAGGTTGACCTTGAAACGGGCATCTACGCTGAGCTGCCCGTCTCGCTCGAGTCCGGAACTACTTTCCAGCTCGATTGTGCTGGCTGAGGCTTGCACCATCCAGAAGCATGCAAACAGAAGCACAACCCGGCGGATAAGCTCAAGCCTTGGCGAGCAGTGCGTAGAAGAAGCCATCGTGGCGGTCGTTGGGCAACAGTTGGCCACTGGCCGGTAAATGTGACGGCAGAGGAAGCTGCCGAGCATCGGGATGTCGGTTCAGAAAGTCGGTGACATGCTCTTGATTTTCCTGCGGGAAAACCGAACAGGTCGCATAAAGCAGTGTACCACCGGCCTTTAGACAGACCCACAATGCGTCCAGCATCGTGGCTTGTTGCGTAGCAAATTGTGCAAAGTCAGCGGGGCGACGCAGCCATTTGATATCGGGATGCCGACGGGCAACGCCGGAGGCGGAACAAGGTACGTCGGCCAGGATGCGGTCAAAAGGTTGGCCATCCCACCATTCGCTTGGTTTACTCGCGTCACCGAGTTTCAGGCTTGCTTTTAGGCCCAGCCGGTCGAGATTGCTTTGCACGCGTTGAAGTCGCGTCGTATCAATGTCCAGCCCAAGCAAATCAACATTCGCCAACTCAAGCAGATGACCAGTCTTGCCCCCTGGGGCGCAGCAGGCATCCAACACGCGCATACCCGCGGTTACCCCCAACAACTGAGCTGCGTATTGCGCGCCCAGGTCTTGCACTGAACACAGCCCCTCGAAAAATCCGGGCAATTGGTCCACCGGCACCGGTTTCTCCAGCAGTATGCCGACGTCGTCAGTGGCCATGGCTTCTAGACCAGCTGCTCGCAACTGTGTCAAATAGGCTGCTTGGCTGATCTTTTGGCCATTCACGCGCAAGCTCATGGGTGGATGTTGATTGTTGGCGCGCAGCACGGCGGGCCATTCTTGCGGATAGGCGCGACGCATGGCTGCTACCCACCAGCCAGGGTGATTCCAGCGTGCTTTTTCGTCTTTAGCTGCTGCTGCCATTAGGACGTCCTTCTGCCGCAAAAAGTTGCGTAGCACGGCATTCACCATGCCTTTGGCAAAACCACCATTAAGCTGACTGGCTACCTGTACTGCGTGGTCTACAACCGCATAGGGCGCTGCCCTTCCCCAAGCCAATTGAGCGACCCCGATAGCGAGCAGACTGCGTACGGCGGGATCGGTATCCGCGCGCTTAAGCAACTTGCGCAACACGAAGTCGATCTCACCGTAGTGGCGCAAGGTGGTATAGGCGATGTCCTGCACAGAAGCGCGTTGACGCGGTTCTAGCGTTGTATTTTGCTGACGCTGTCGCATAAGAACATCAGACAGATTACGACCAGCCAGAACGGCGGCAACGGCTTCGCTGGCAAGGCGCTGACTCAAAAGCATGGTGTACCTTCTAGATTCGGTGTGGCTGAACACCCGATGGGTTCAACGGCATCGCATGCGAAAGGTGATGCCGTCTGTTTTTCTATGGAACCTGTTTACGGCTGTGTAGTAAGGCGGTGAGCAGGCTCTTGGGAATCGTTTAATGTTTCTCGAACTAAAGCGAGGCAAGACGAGAACGGCGGAAGAAGTGGAGCTTACGTGTGGTAAATAAGCGTTTTGAGCGGATCAACGCAGTACTTCGCCGATTTGGAGTTTGCCGCCCGCCAGGAAATCGCGTGCATTAAGACGCTTGGCACCAGGTCGTTGTAACTCGGTGATCCGTACGGCACCGGCACCAGCTGCAACCAATACACCTTGCGCATCTGCCGCCAATATTGTTCCTGGATTACTTTGTTCATTGCTGGTCTCTCCAGCCCAGCACTTGATAAGGGTTTCTTCGTAAAGGGTTGTACAACCGGGGAAAGGATCAAATGCGCGTAGGCGCAGTACGATTTCCTTCGCTGGTAATTGCCAATCTATGGAGGCTTCTTCCTTACGAATTTTCTCCGCATAGGTCACACCTGCCACCGGTTGTGGCGTAGCGTTCAATTGCAGCGATGTGATATCTCGCAATGCAGCTACGACGGCTTCGGCGCCGCAGGCGGCAAGTTTGTCATGCAGACTGCGGGTGGTATCTGCATGGGTGATCGGGACGGTATGTGTACTGAGCATTGCCCCAGTGTCAAGGCCTGCATCCATTTGCATGATAGTGATACCGGTTTTGGTATCACCCGCCTGGATCGCGCGCTGAATAGGGGCTGCACCGCGCCAGCGTGGTAGAAGCGAGGCGTGAATATTGAGGCAGCCTCTGGTGGGTAGATCGAGCACAGCTTGAGGCAGAATGATGCCGTAGGCTGCAACGATCATGACGTCGGCCTCGGTTGCAGCTAATGGTGCTTGTTGCTCGGCTGTACGAAGTTTTTCCGGTTGATAGACAGGGATGCCTTGGCGTTCGGCTAATTGTTTAACTGGTGACGCCACCAACTTCATGCCGCGGCCTGCAGGACGGTCCGGCTGTGTTAAAACCAATGCTATTTCATGACCTGCATCGAGTAGCGCTTGTAATGCAGAAGCAGCAAATTCGGGTGTGCCGGCAAAAATTATTTTCATAGAAAAACCTGCTTATCCAATAGGCAAAATACGAATCGCCAATAAGTAAGTCGGCCGACATTGGAGCCGGCCGACTTGCTTTACGCACTCAATTTACTACATTGTCTTTCGATGGTTTTTTTTTAGTTTGTTGAGAATACGGCTTTGTTTTAGGCGGGAAAGTTTCTCAACAAATACTTTGCCATCGAGGTGATCGATCTCGTGCTGAATACAATTGGCCAGTAAGCCCGTAGCTTCGATCTGAAAAGGTTGGCCATCTTGGTCTAGCGCTTCCACCACGATGTGCTCGGCACGATCAACCGACTCATAAATGCCGGGTACGGATAAGCAACCTTCTTCAGAAAGTACTTGGCCGTTTGCGGAAATAATCCGAGGATTAATGAAAGCACACAATCCATTTCTCTCTTCGCTGGTATCGATCACGATCACCCGCAAGTGGACATTGACCTGTGTTGCTGCGAGGCCGATGCCGGGGGCGTCATACATCGTCTCGGCCATATCTTCAACGAGGCGACGAATTTCGTCGTCGACTATTTCCACAGGGCGGGCGACTTTATGTAAACGCTCGTCGGGATAATGCAGGATATTCAGAATCGCCATATTTTCTTGCTAGCTTAAGTATTTGAATGCAGAATTTGAACAATCGGTTTAAATGCACTCGGCATAATTGCCGTGTTTAAGCTGCAGTCAAACAAGGACTTGGACAATGCCTCTGCCAGCAACTCGTACTTCGCTCATTTCCCGACTGATATCCGGCGCCATTATAGCGCTGACAATGACTTTTCCGGCCATTGCTGATGAACTGCGTCTTCAGGAGAACGCGCCTGAACGGTACGTGGTAGTCAAAGGCGATACCCTTTGGGATATTTCCGGGAAATTCCTGAAAGACCCATGGCGTTGGCCGCAGATATGGAACATGAACCGCGATGAGATCAAGAATCCTCATTGGATTTATCCCGGTGACGTGATTGTGCTTGATACCAGTGGCGGCAATCCACGCCTGCGCCTTCTGGGTAACAAGAATAACGATGGTAGGCGTGCGGACATGAAATTAGACCCACGCATTCGTATTACCCAATTCGACTCTCAAGCTGCCGCAACAATTCCGCCCCAGGCCATTGAGCCGTATTTGTCCAAGCCACAGATTGTGGACGAACAGGCTTATAAGAATGCACCGCGTGTTGCATTGGGTCCTGAAGACCGTGTGGTGATGACTACCGGCGATACGATGTACGCTGTCAATCTGACGGGCAACCCTGGTGAGACTTGGCAGGCATTCAATGGTGGGAAAGAAATTCGTGATCCAGATACCAAAGAAGTGCTTGGCTATCAGGTCAATTACGCGGCGGATGCGGATGTTGTTTCCGTAGGTGATGTCAGCACATTGAAGGTGCAGCGCGTGGTTCAGGAAGTCTCGATCAATGATCGTCTGATTCTGAAACCGCGTCGTGAATACCCGAACTATGTACCACGTGTGCCAGACACGGAAGTGCATGGCAAAGTGATATCCACCTACGGCGGTGTGAATGACGCGGGTCCTTACACTACAGTGGTGATCAACAAGGGTGAGCGTGAAGGAATCGTGCTGGGTCATGTGCTGCAGGCATTCAAGGCGCCTCGTCCTGTGAAGAAGGAAAGTCCAGGAGAAGCAACAAAGATGGCACCGGCTGAGAAGAACGGCTTTGTGTTTATCTACCAAGTGTTCCCCAAACTTGCCTATGGCTTGGTACTGAACAGCAGCAGACCTGTCAATTTACTCGACGAAGTACGCAATCCTTGATGTAACGGGTGGGGGAGTTGTATGGCAGCATCAGCTGCTTCTCCCCCATTAATCGTTGCCTGTCCACGATCTTTCCGTGCTGCCCCTCTCTGCTGACGGCTTTCACGACAGGCTTCTGACGGGTTCCAGAGGATTGAATGCGAGAGCAAGATAGCGAGGCCTGGTTAAGGCTGATGTTGGTGCATGGCATGGGGCCTGCCTATGCAGTGCGCCTGCTCTCTGCGCTTGGAACTCCGTCGCAGGTACTGGACGCCAGTGTCGCTACCCTCAGTCAATATATTCCCGCAAAGTTAGCCAAAACGCTCAAGCAAGGGCCGATGCCTGAGTTGCTTGAGGTTACATTACGCTGGTTGGATGAACTGGAGAATCGACTGCTGACTTTGTCGGACCCGGATTATCCACCTCGTCTGTTGCAAATAGCTGACCCGCCCCCGCTCTTATATTTGAAAGGCAATGCAGCCTTGCTTGGTCGATCCGGTATCGCCGTGGTGGGCAGTCGTAATGCCACGCCTCAAGGTGTTCAGAATGCGGAAGCGTTTTCGCGTGAACTCTCTTTACAAGGTTGGTGTATCACTTCCGGTTTGGCGCTGGGTATTGATGCGGCTGCCCACCGTGGTGGTTTGATGGGGCCTGGCTCCACGGTTGCGGTGGTTGGTACCGGGCTCGATATTGTCTATCCAGCCCGCAATCATGCTTTGGCGCACGAGATTGCCCGCTCGGGAGCCATCATCTCTGAATTTCCCCTTGGTACACCGGCCAAGCCCGGTCATTTTCCGCGGCGGAATCGTATTATTTCTGGGTTGGCGCGTGGTGTACTGGTGGTGGAAGCCGCCTTGCAAAGTGGTTCACTGATTACTGCCCGCGAAGCAGCAGAGCAGGGGCGAGAAGTGTTTGCAATACCTGGCTCCATCCACTCACCTGTAGCTAAAGGATGTCACTTGTTGATCAAGCAAGGCGCCAAATTGGTTGAGACTGCTGCAGATATTCTTGATGAACTGGGTAGTGATTCAGGGGGGATGGCGCAATCTTCTCACTATACTGACGAGAGGGGAGCAATTGATGCGGAAGCCGCGGCCTTGCTGGCGGTGCTGGGGTATGACCCTGTTGATATCGATACGCTGACCGACAGGGCTGGCTTGACGCCCGAGCAGAGCTACGCGATGCTGTTGACGCTGGAGTTGGATGGCCGGGTGGCCAAGCTCCCTGGTGGTCGTTACCAACGACTTGTTTGACCTGCGGCAACATATGCAGAAAAAGCTGCCTGAGGGCGGCATGTCCTACCCTGTTATCGAGGTCTTCTTCCCATGTTCGATGTGCTAGCTTTTCTCTTCGAACAATATGTCTCGCTTGACGACTATCCCGATCGTAATGCGCTTGCAAGGCAATTGTCGGCAGCCGGTTTCGATGAGGATGAAATCGATGAAGCGCTGGACTGGCTGTCTGAATTCGACCAGCTTGATCTCGCGCCTTACGCTGTGTTGGATCGGGGTACGTCGTTGCCGCGCGTTTTGCATCCTCGTGAAGCCAGTCGATTGACTGCTGAAGCGCAATCTTTGTTCCACTATTTATCGAGCTCCGGGGCGCTAAGTTCAGGCCAGCGTGAGCTTTTGATCGATCAATTGATGCAAAGTAATGCTCAATTGGTTGATGATGAGGCGGTAAAGCGTGTGGCATTGATGGTTTTATGGCGGCAGGGCAACGATTTGGCCAATCTCTTGATCGAAGAGTTATTGTTCAGTGAGTCTGATGTCGCTATGCACTAGAAAGCTATTTACGATCCTAGAGCTTGTTCCTGATCTATTGCGAGAGGCTGTCAAGTAAGCAGAAGCGCAGCGCAGAAGCCGGATGTACTGCGTACTTGATGGTTTCGAGCAACACATAGGCCCTTAAATGGCTGCTTGGTGAGAGTGGGGATTGGCTCTCTGTGGTATTCCTAGATTCGGGAAATTGGAAAATAATTTACCCGCACCTACATTGTTCCTATTGGAATCTGTTCGCAAACAACAGCTCGGCTGCTTCTGGTAGTACCTGGGGCAGATTGGTAGACGCTGTAAAGTTCGAACGTTTTCTTAAGGATAAAGTCCTGCCTGGGCAAATCTGTCCAGGCTTTTCTATGTTGAATGAAACCCGCCACTCGCGGAGCCCGCATGGCTGATAACCTACTGATCGTCGAATCGCCGTCAAAGGCGAAAACATTAAAGAAATATCTGGGCAAGGATTTTGAGATTCTTGCCTCCTATGGTCACGTCCGTGGCTTGGTCCGCAAGGATGGCTCGGTGGATGTCGACCATGATTTTGCGATGAAGTACCAGATCATCCCCAAGAATGCCAAGCATGTAGATGCCATTGTGACAGCGGCAAAGGCTGCCAAAAGCGTCTACCTCGCAACTGACCCGGACCGTGAAGGTGAAGCGATCTCCTGGCATTTGTTGGAAATTCTGAATGGCAGGAAAGCGTTGGACCATAAATTGGTCAAACGGGTGGTTTTCCACGAAATCACCGAGTCCGCAGTACTGGCTGCGGTAGCGCATCCCCGGGATGTGGATGCTCATCTTGTTAACGCCCAGCAAGCCCGTAGCGCGCTTGATTATCTGGTGGGGTTCAATCTTTCCCCGTTGCTGTGGCGGAAAGTACGATCCGGCCTGTCAGCTGGTCGAGTACAGAGCCCGGCTTTGCGGTTGATTTGTGAACGTGAAAAAGAAATTCGTGCGTTCGTTTCGCAAGAATTCTGGTCGATCCATCTCGATAGCCATAAAGGTCGGACCAAGTTTGGCGCTCGGCTGAATGAATGGCGTGGTAAGAAGCTGGAACAGTTCGATATGCCGAACGAAGCCAGCCAGGCCGAGATACTCAAGGCAATCGAGGGTAAGTCCGCTTCTGTCACCCATGTGGAGAAGAAGCGGAAAAGTCGGAACCCAACCGCGCCGTTTACTACTTCGACCATGCAGCAGGAAGCTGTACGTAAGCTGGGCATGACCACCGATAAGACCATGCGCACTGCCCAGCAGCTATACGAAGGTATCGCACTGGCAGATGGCACAGTGGGTCTGATTACCTATATGCGTACAGACTCGGTAGCGTTGGCCAACGAAGCTGTGGCGGAGATTCGCGAGTTCATCAGCAACAATTTTGATGCCGAATCACTACCTGCTCAGCCGGTAACTTATAAGAACAAGTCCAAGAATGCTCAGGAAGCGCACGAGGCGATTCGGCCTACCTCGATTTTGCGTACGCCTGCATCGGTAAAAGCCTGTCTGAGCCCCGAGCAGTTCAAGCTCTACGAAATGATCTGGAAGCGGACTTTGGCCAGCCAGATGGCGCCTGCGCGGTTTGATACCACCAGCGTTGATATTGCAGTGGGTGAGGCGATGTTCCGTGCCAGTGGTCAGGTACAGGTGTTTGCCGGGTTCCTTGCGGTGTATGAAGAAGATGTGGATGACGCGGAGGACGAAGATCACGCCAAGTTGCCACCGTTAGAGACTGGCGAGGAAGTGCCCGTCGATAAGCTGTTTGGTGAGCAGCACTTCACCCAACCGCCGCCGCGGTTCTCTGAAGCCAGTCTGGTGAAAGCGCTTGAGGAGTTTGGTATCGGCCGGCCGTCGACCTACGCCTCCATTATCAAGACCTTGAAGGACAGGGAATACGTCAACCTGGATAAAAAGCGGTTCCTGCCGACCGATACGGGTGAAGTGGTGAATAAATTCCTCACCGACCATTTTGCCCAGTATGTCGACTACCAATTCACATCCAGGCTGGAAGACAAGCTTGATGAGATTTCCAATGGCGACCGCGATTGGATACCGGTGATGCAGGAATTCTGGTCTGGTTTTTCAAGCCAGATCGAGGAAAAGAAGTCACTGAAACGTTCGGAAGTAACGCATGAAGCGTTGGATGAAGCATGTCCAAAGTGCGGAAAGCAATTGACTGTACGCTTGGGCAAACGAGGACGCTTTGTCGGTTGTACGGGTTATCCGGAGTGCGATTACACCCGTGATATGAACGAAACGGCGGAACAGAAAGCCGAAGAGGCGGTCCAGGTAATCGAAGATCGCGTCTGCCCGGACGATGGCGGGCAGCTGATCATCAAGACTGGCCGATACGGCAAGTTCATCGGCTGTGCCAATTATCCGAAGTGTAAGCACATCGAACCGCTGGAGAAGCCAAAGGATACCGGTGTAGGTTGTCCAGTATGCAAGCAAGGGATGCTGATCGAACGCAAGTCTCGTTACGGTAAGCTTTTTTACAGTTGCAATACTTATCCCAAGTGTACTTATGCCACGTGGAATCCACCCATCAATGAAACTTGCCCCAAGTGTAATTGGCCGGTGATGACCCTCAAGACGACCAAACGTCGTGGGTTGGAAAAGGTATGCCCGCAGAAGGAATGTGGACATACTGAATCGGTGATGACCCCGGAGCAGTTGGCAGCGAAAGCTGAGAGCGTGGAATAGGCACTGATATGGGCTCGGTCACCAGATCGAGCCCGTTAATTTCACGGCAGCCTCCTGCCGGATAGTGAGACCGTCGTGGCGTTGCTTCGAGAGTAAAGATGTGCTTTCCGGACTACGGAGATGAAAGACATGAAAGCTCGTCGGCCGCTCGACGAAACGCGCACCCAGCGTAATGCCACGCATGACTATCTGGAAGCATTGGATGCAGCTGGACAGCTTATCAGTGATGCCAGT
Organism: Chitinimonas violaceus; assembly: GCF_052601015.1. Taxonomy (NCBI): domain Bacteria; kingdom Pseudomonadati; phylum Pseudomonadota; class Betaproteobacteria; order Neisseriales; family Chitinibacteraceae; genus Chitinimonas; species Chitinimonas violaceus. The sequence continues at coordinate 204,638 of NZ_JBQXDJ010000001.1, forward strand.
CAGGAAGCGATCGAGCGGGCGCTGGTGATGATCGCGAATGCGACACGGGCGCAGGCGACTGTTCTGTATCGGCACCCTCCGGGCGCCATGACTGCCGACAGGGTCGGGATATGGACTGGCGAGGTGGAGATACCACCCCAGGTTGCCAATAGGCTCTTGCATCTTGATTACCGGTTCTATCGCGATCTGCATGAAACCCTCTCTGCCGGTTTGATACTCGAGCGCCATATCAGCGAACTCTTGCCTGCTACCCAGGTGATGTTGTCACCGCTCGGCGTATTGAATCTGTTGTGCCTCCCCCTCCTGGATGCAGGCGAGTTGATGGGTTTCTTGGCGCTGATTTATCGCAAGGTGCCGCCCAAGCGTATCGAAAGCGAATCTCGTTTTCTTTCCACGTTGGCCAATTATCTTGCCATGGCCTTGGTTCGCCAGGAGTCTGAAAGCCGTGCACGGGTCAGCGCCTTGCGGATGTCTACGCTGGTTGGCGCAACTGAAGATATGGTGTTTGAGCTCGACGGTGACGGTGTCGTTGTCAACGTATGGTCTGGGCACCCTGCCCTGCCCAGCGCGAATCTGATTGGTATGTTGCTGGACAGGGCTTTCCCGCAGGACATGGCATGGGCGTTGCGCCAAGCGCTGCCTAACGCTTTGGCGAACGAAATACCAGAGCAATTCGAGTTCACGTTGCCTAGGTTGGATGGCGCAATCTATTGCATAGGGCGTTTGCAGGGCGTACTTAACGAAACTGGCCAAGCGCGCCATGCGGTTGCATTGATCCGCGATGTGACCGAACTGATGCGCGAAGAAGCACGCCGGCGTGCCATGGTAGAAACGCTGGATGTGCTGGAAGAAGCCATCATCGAACTGACGGCAGAAGGTAACCTTGTCAGAGTCTCGGCCGCTTGGAACACAATACGTGCGCTTCCTAATGCAAACCAGGTGGATATCAATTGCCGGTTGATTGATTTGGTCCACAACGAGGACCATGCCGAGCTGAACCGTGCCTTTGCAGAGGTATTGGCCGAGGGTGCGTCGTCGACTGTGCGCTTTCGCTTGTTGCGTACCGATGCCGATCCGCATTGGTTGGAAGCTAAGCTGTTACCGGCATGGGGTACGGACGGTAAGCCAGCAGGTCTGCGTGGTGTACTACGCAATGTAACCACAGCGCATCTGCACGAAGCGCATATCCGGCATATGGCGCTTTACGACTCATTGACGGGTTTGCCGAACCGCGTGCTGCTGGATGATTTGCTGCATCAGGCTTTGGCGCGAGCAAACCGACACAACACACGCGTCGCATTGGGTTTTATCGACCTGGATCATTTCAAGCAGATCAACGATGCCTTTGGCCATCAGGCAGGTGACCAGGTATTGGCAACCCTTGCCCAGCAGATTCGTTCGGTGCTGCGGGAAGAGGACGTACTGGCGCGCTGGGGGGGGGATGAGTTCATCGTCATGCTGCCGGATTTGCCAGATCAATACACCTTGGCAACCGTGGCGGAGCGTCTGCGTGAAATCGCCCGGCAGGGTGTCGTGGTGGAAGGTATTGAGACCCGCCCTACCATCTCTATTGGCATGGCGATTTATCCGGACAATGCCAACAGTGCCGAAGCCCTGCTAAGGGCGGCCGACAGCACGATGTATCATGCCAAGGGCATGGGCCGGAATAACGTACAGTTCTATGGCGACGTGGTGCATATGAAGAGCCCGGGCCGAGAACATCTGGCGCTGCAGACGCGCCTGAACCAAGCAGTATTGAACAACGAGATGCAGGTGTTTTATCAGCCGGTTGTGAATGCACGTACGGGTGATGTGACCGAGGTAGAAGCGCTGGCGCGTTGGCATGATGACAATACCGGTTGGGTTACGCCGCAGTTGTTTATCCCCATGGCGGAAAAGATTGGCCTGATCAGTGAGTTGTCCGAACAGATGATGGTTCAGGCACTGATCAAGTTGCGGGGTTGGCGTGAGCGTGGGCTCAAACAGCGGCTGAGTTTGAACGTATCGCGCAATCTTTTGTTTTCACCACGTTTTGTCCAAAACCTGATTTCCATGGTGAGTGAGTACAACCTGCGCACCAACGACATCATCGTGGAGGTCACAGAAAGCTTGGCGTTGACTGACCAGAGCCGTCAATTCAAGCATCTGCGCAGTTTGCATGAAGCGGGGTTCAGGATCGCGATTGATGACTTCGGTACGGGGTACTCTTCTCTTTCTCAGCTCCATGACATGCCTATCGATATGATCAAGGTGGATCTAAGCTTTACCGCGCGGCTCAATACCGAAGCGGGCCGCCGTATCATGCAGGCTATAGTCCAGATGGCCCATGCGCTGGGGCTGGAGGTCATCGTTGAAGGGGTGGAGAACCTGGTGGCTGCACGCTTTTTGCAGGGCTTGGGCGTAGAAAAGATGCAGGGTTTCCATTTCAGTGAGCCTATCCCCGCCGGGGTGTGCGAGCTTCATATGCAGCTTGGTCTGGATGGCAAGATTTGACGAACGGATAGCTGCAGCATAAACGAGTTTTCAATAGCTATGATTAAACCGGCCGCCCAATATCGTGGATGTGGGGCAACTGGATTAATGCGAATTTCCCGCGGCAGAGGTGCGCCAGTTGGCAGCCCGATTTTGCAAAACGCCGCCAAGCAGCCAGAATGCTGCCCTCCTGGAAAAATTAGCGTCTGGTTTATGCTCAAATTGTTGTCCGTCTTTTACAGTGTCTATGTAGGCCTGTTGTTCGGGCTGGCCCTGGTATTGGTTTCGCTTACCTACCCCTTGGCCATGCTGCTCGCAGAGCGCCCCAAGCTGACAATGATCTATGCTATTAATCGCTATGCGATGCGGGTGTGGGGTGTGTTGACAGGTATCCGCTTGCGTGTTGAAGGCCAAGCGGCTTGGGTGCCTGCACCGGTTATAGTTGGCAATCATTGCAATATGCTCGACATGGCCATCTGCGCCATGGCTTGTGTGCAGCCGGTCAAGTTACTGGCGAAGGCAGAGTTTGCCCGTTTGCCTGTGTTGGGCTTTATGTTTCGCACTTTTGCTGTGTTGGTGGAACGAGAGTCTGCCGAAAGCCGTCGCGCAGGTGTGAAAGTGCTTAGTAGTGCGCTAAAGGCAGGTTGGCCGATTTTCATCTTTCCGGAAGGCACACGTAATCGTATCACTGCTCCATTACAGGCTTTCAAGGATGGTGCCTTCCGTACCGCGATTGCGGCGCAAGCCCCTATCCAGCCCTTTGTGCAGTTACGCATGCGGGAGGTACAGCTGCATAACCAGTTGCTGTTCCGTCCCGGCAGACCGATTTTCCGTTGGCTGCCGCCAATCTCGACAATCGGGATGACGGAAGAGGACCTGCCGGCACTTCGCGATCGGGTCTACGCCTTGATTGAAGCTGAGTTACGGCGAGATGATCCGGCCTTTGCTCTGTAGGGGGCCGTTGCTGTAAAGGAACCTGTTCACGATCTATCACGGCTGCGCAGTAAAATCGGGAACAGGTTCAATGGGCGCAGTTTGAGCGCCCATTTCTTTGTTACTCCGACTTACCTTGGCTTGCGATTACAACCTCTTTCGGGGCAATAAAGAAGCGTTGGGGCGAACGGATCAGGCGTTGGAACAGCTTACGCAGCAACGATCGTTTGTCCACAAAACGTATGCGACGCGACCTTAGCGCTACCGACAATGCCAAGCCGAAGCTGACGGCAAGATTGGTCAGGCCGATCAACAGCACCCCAATGCTGGCTGTTAGCCATATCTGCCAGGGTAAATCGAAGTTCAGGGCAACGGCAGCGTAGGCCAAGTTAGCTGATGAGAAGGTGATGTGCCGGATATCGAGCGGCAGGCCCAACAGAAAGCCCAACGTGCCCATGGAACCCAGCATGATGCCAAAGAAGAAATTCCCCGCCAGCGCCCCCAGGTTGTTCTCGATATAGGTACATGTGCGCTGCCAGCGCGCTTCGCCAAAGAGGCGACGAGGTAGTTGCAATTGCATGAGCCGGGCAGGGATGCGGTTGTAGACGGCCTTATTGTCGTAGTAACCCGAGATGAGGCCCGCCAGGAACAGACAGCAGCCGGCAATCGCAGCATGGGGAATCGCAAGGCTGTGAAGCGGATCAAGGTCGTGCAGCAGCGAATAGGCTTTATCGGCGCTGACAGGCTCGCTATCCAGGCCGTATTTCAAGCTAAGCGCAATCAACAAGGCAGTAGGGATGGCGATCAGCACATTACCCATAATGGCGATGAACTGGGTGCGCGCAACGGCTTCGATCAGGTCCACCAGACTATCCTGCTCGTCGCCGGTCTTACCCTTTTGGCGTTCAATGCTGGCCGCGATCTTGGCGGCAGTCATGGCAGGCTGCTTGGTCGCGATGGTGAAATGCAACATGTGGATCAGCATGAAACCCAGCGAGTAATTCATGCTGAAGGCAAAAGCCTCAATCAGCGGAGCGAGTTTGAGCTTGGCTGTAAGGATCTTGATCATCGCCATGAAGCCGACAATGAAGCCGGCCCCCATGGCCGATTTGGCCATGCCCAACCATTCACGCCGGTTGCTGGCGATATAGTGCTCGCCTGTGCGGCCGGCATGCTCGGTGATCTGCAGGGCAAGCAAGTCGGTATTGGTGGTGAACAGGTCACGCAGGCTGGTTTTGCGATTGTCGGCTTCCACCAGCTGCTTGAAAAAGCGGACAGCGCGTTCCGGTGTCTGGCGTGTTTGTTCCTGCTCAAGCAGATCGAGTACCAGACGCAGACGCTCCAGATGCTGAGATAGGCGAACCATCAGGTACGTCAGGCTGACGCTGACGCCTTCCTTCGCTGCTATCTTGCGCACCCGCGTTACGATTTCATCGCATTGGTCCAGGAGCACGCAAACCGCTTTGTCATCCTCGCGTGGCTTGCTCGGCTCGATCAGCTGCGCTTTATAGCTCTCCAGGTAGTCACGCAAGGCGACGTTCTGGGTCAGGAATGGGGACTCGAACTTTTCGATGGCGGGGTGATTCCGTACCAGCTCAGGTTCAAGACCAATGGCAGAAATGCGGTAGGACAATACCTGTGCGGCTTCCACCAGTTCCAGCTGGGTATTGCGCTCATCCTGCGCATGGTCCCCTTCGGTGAAATTGAGAGCCTGCCATACTTCCAGCCAGACAGAGTCGGGTACTGCGCTTACCCATTCGTAATCGTCTTTACGGTTGAACACCCGGCCGAATACGTCCCGCAGGTAATCATCGCGGTATTCGCTAGGCAGCATCTTTTCACCAAGCCGGCGCCGGAATGCACTCCAGACGCTTTCATTGGAAAGAATGCCCGCGTCGGTGTAAAGGTGCAGTTGGCGGCGGCTGCCTACCAGCTTTGTAAGGTAATGTCGCAGCCCATTGCGATAGTTGGCGTTCTGGTCAAGCAGCCACGCGAGTGAGCGTAGTGAGTTGGTGGCCAGATTGATCTGCGTCGCATCGTGAGGACGTAGCGCGGCTATCAAACCTGCCAATCCGGCGGGAGAACGGTCGGATTGGGTTGCTACGATGGTTTGCAGGGCACTTTCCAGTGTGAGATTTTGGCTCATAGGCAGTACTCGGCAATGAAAAAGTAATGGAGACTCCAGACGAGAATAAAGTTCGCCTCACCGATATGTTGGGGCTGCCTGCGCGGATTCACAGGTTAAAATTGCTGGTTTTCTCGCTGTACCTAGATTGTCCATATACGGCAATTCTTGTGCCGTAGCAATTCTAGTTCGAGAGGTTCCAGGGCCGGGTAGCAATCGATCCTGGCTTGTCGTAGTTAGCAAGCCGAAGGGGTACTGTTCAACCCATGCATATAGTGCAGGCTTTACCAGCGTGAATAGGTGTAGAGACGTGTATGTCCGACAAAGCCCGTATCGAAATCCATTACTGTACCCAATGCCGCTGGTTATTACGCGCAGCATGGTTGGCACAGGAGTTGTTATCCAGCTTTGAGCAGGAGATCGGCGAGGTTGCTCTTCAGCCAGGTACCGGGGGTGTATTCACGGTGAAGGCTGATGGTGTACTGGTATGGGAGCGTAAAGCTGACGGCGGGTTCCCCGATGCGGCGTTACTCAAGCAACGGGTGCGTGATGTGATAGCACCGCAAAAGCATCTGGGCCATAGCGATGCCAAGCCTGCCAGTGAGGACTGACAGCGCCGTGCGTCTAGTTGGGCATCGGCAGGGTGAAGAAGAAGCTGGCGCCGGCGCCAGCAGCCGATTCTCCCCAAATGCGTCCACCATGCTGGTGGACGATGCGCTGTGCAATTGCCAGTCCCATTCCGCTGCCGGGGAATTCATCTACCGCGTGGAAGCGCTGGAAGGGTCGGAACAGCCGTGTAGGTGAGCCGATATCGAAGCCTGCGCCATTGTCGCTGATATAAAAAACCTCGCCGCCCCGGGCGTCGGGTTGCACGCCGATTTCTATTTGCGCCAAGCTGCGACGGCTGGTGAATTTCCAAGCGTTGCTAATCAGTTTTTCCAATAGCGCATGAAGTAAGGCTGGGTCTGCATAAGCCGGCATGATGTCGGCGATCTTGACCTCGACTTGGCGTGCCGGTCCGCGGCGGCGTAGTTGCGTGACGATAGACTGGGCGATGTCGCTCAGATTGATCCTGGAGCGCTGTACGCAAAAGCTGGACAACTGAAACAGCGCAAGCAGGTCCTCCAGCTGTTCGTTGATACGGGCTGCTTCGCCGCTGATCCGCATGAGATAGAGCCGGGCTTCTTCAGGTATATGAGTCAGATAGTCCTTCAGCAGGATATTGCCGAACCCATTGATGGTGGTCAGTGGCTTACGTAAGTCGTGGGCGACGGCATAGGCGAACGATTCGAGATCGTGATTCATGTTTTCCAACTGCGCCGTGCGTTCCTCCACGGTACGTTCCAGGCTGCGGTAGCGCTGGGCGTTGGCCAGGGCCTGAGCGGTGATGCTTGCGAGGTGTTGCAGCAGCAGTAGCGTTTCGGCATCCGGGGTATAGGGTTGAGCCCAATAGGCCCCGATTGCGGCTTGCGGCGATGCCTGCAGTATTGGCGTCATGACCAGACTACGCGCAAACGTGGGCCGGTAGTGGGCATGCTGGACTTTAGGGTCAGCGTAAATATCCGGAACGATAATCTGGCGAGCCTGCATCATGGCCTGTCCACCCATGCAGGATGTAAACAGCTGCCGCTGGCCAAGCCACATGGGGGCAATCGCGTCTTCTTCGGCGTAGTAAGACTGGTCGCCGTCACGCATGATAAACGTGGCGCCATCCGCCAGCGCCAAGTTACGCACCGCGCTGAGGACAAGGGAAAGCACCTCATCCTGCCGCCGCGCTTGAGCGATCTGTTCGGTCAGCAACAACAAGTTGGATTGCAGGCGGTCGTGCAGGTATAGCTGCTGAATTGCTGTACTGGCTGGCGTCGAATCGAGCAATACCTTTACGGTGCGCTTTAGCGCTAAAAGATCATGCTTGGCGACAATATGGTAGTAGCCCGGTGTACTGTCGACTGCGGATGGCGAAAGATCGCCTGGGCCGGTCATCAGGATGAATGGCAGCTGAGGCTGATGCCGCTGCGCAAGCGAGTGGGCATCGTCATTGGCATTTCGTTGCGGCGGCAACTCGGAAATCAGCAAATCGTAGGTGGTGAGCTGTAATGCCTCGCCACATGTGGCTGCGGACGTGACGATATTAAGCGCCACATCCAGGCCGATGTGGGTCAGTGCTTGCTGTACCTGCTGGGCATCGACGTGATTGTCTGCGAGGTAAAGTACCTGTTTGATCATGTCGGCAGTCCTCCTACAAGCCACCCGTGCACCATACGGGGCAAGGAGGACTTGATTTGCAGCATGTGCTTCCGTTATCCGGGTTTATAGTCAATTTGCCGCGGGTAAGCTTAGCCGCATGCCGCATGCCGCATGCCGCATGCCGCATGCCGCATGCCGCATGCCGCATGCCGTATGGTGGCGTGGCGCGCTCAGAACTTGTTTACGATTTGTCGCGAGCGGCTGTCAGCAGGGTACCAGAGCAGCGCATAAGCCCTGATCACACAGGTTTGCAGTAAGATCGGAAACCGGTTCTCAGGGTTTGCCGAGCCACAGAAAAAACTCCCTGTTGCCATCCCCGCCCTCGATAGGGCTTGCGAACCAGTCTCGGCAGTGCAGCCCCAGCTGCATAGCCGCGGTTTCCACCTTGTTCTGGACATCAGCATAAAGCGCTGCATCGCGTACGATGCCGCCTTTGGCGATGCCTTCACGACCCACTTCAAACTGAGGTTTGACGAGCAGCAGGAATTGGCCGCCTGGTTTGACCAGTGGTGCGAAAGCCGGCAACACGAGCGTTAGCGAGATAAACGAGACATCGGCGACCGCGAGATCAAATGCTGTGCCGTTATTGGCCGCCAGAATAGCGGGTTGATCCAGCGAGCGCGCATTGACGCCCTCGAATTGCCGGACTCTCGGATCAGCCTGAAGACGTGGGTGCAGTTGATCGTGGCCGACTTCCACTCCAATCACATTGGCAGCCCCCGCTTGTAGCAGGCAGTCCGTAAACCCGCCTGTAGAGATGCCGATATCCAGGCAATGCCAGCCAGTGATGTCGAGGCCGGTATGGTCTAATGCGCCAGCAAGCTTGAGCCCGCCACGCGAAACAAAACGATCGGCCGGGTCGGGTTCTACTTCCAACTTTGCGTCGGGCAGAAGTTTCTGGCTGGGCTTGCCGATGGGGAGACGCTGGGTGGCTTCAATCAGATATACCCGCCCAGCGGTAATATACTGCTGGGCGGCGGTACGGGATGGGGCCAGGCCCAGTTCGGCAAGACGCACGTCGGCGCGGATCAGTTCAGTCATGCAGCGAATTTTAATGGCGATGACGGTTGCAGCGCGACAAGTCCGCAGGAAAGAGCTTAAATAAAAAGGAAAATGTCCGGGGGAGTGAGCCGTCCATGTAGCCGAGTGCATCCCGGTTTCTCTGCTGTACCTCGTATTACTGATTAAATGCAATCGATTGGTTATGAATAGGCTTGTATTTGCACCTGACGTCACTATGAAAAAATTTCTGCCAATCCGTGACTACGGGGACATGCGTCTCTCGCTCAAAGCGTTGGTTGATACCCTGGTTGCCGAAGAGCATGTGACGGCCGAGGTCGCCGAAGCGTTTCTGATCCCGGCGCGGACTTCGGCAAACGGTAAGACTCACCCCTTTACGGTGATTGCCTCGCAGGTCTGGCGTTGCGTCAAAACCGGCGAGGTGATGGATTCGGCCTGGTTAGGGCATTGGCTGGGGCAGAAGATCAAACTGCCCTACTTGCATATCGACCCGCTCAGGATCGATGTCGCGTCGGTTTCCGGTGTGGTCAGCCACGGGTATGCAAAACGCTACGGTATTCTGCCGGTGGCGGTTGATGTGATGTCGGTTACCGTAGCAACTGCCGAGCCTTTTGTGCGGGAGTGGGAGGATGAGCTGGGCCGTATCCTCAAGCGTGAGATCCGGCGTGTACTGGCCAATCCGGAGGATATCGCCCGCTATCTGCCCGAGTTCTACAACCTTTCCCGCTTCGTAAAGCAGGCTGTAGCCCAGTCTGGGCGACAGAGCCAGTTCGCCAACTTCGAGCAGCTTATCCAGCTGGGTCGTACAGGCAATGTCGATGCAAATGACCACCATATCGTCAGCTTGGTGGATTGGTTGTTTCAATATGCCTTTACCCAACGCGCTTCGGATATCCATCTCGAACCTCGCAGGGAAGCCGGCCACGTGCGTTTTCGTATCGATGGCATGTTGCACTCGGTTTACCAGGTACCGCCTGCAGTGATGAATGCCATCATCTCGCGCATCAAGGTATTGGGGCGGATGGATTTGGCTGAAAAGCGTCGGCCACAGGATGGCAGGGTGAAGACCAAGACGCCGGAAGGGCGTGAGATAGAGCTGCGCCTTTCGACTATGCCGACAGCGTTTGGCGAAAAGTTGGTGATGCGTATCTTTGACCCTGCCATTCTGGTGAAGGACTTCTCGGCACTGGGTTTTGGCGCGGAGGACGAGGCACGATGGCAGCAGTTTGTCCGGCAGGCGCATGGTATCGTCCTGGTGACTGGGCCGACAGGTTCCGGTAAGACGACGACGCTCTATACCACGCTCAAGCAGCTCGCAACAGAAGAGGTCAACGTCTGTACGGTGGAGGACCCGATCGAGATGATCGAGTCGAGCTTTAACCAAATGCAGGTACAGCACAATATCGACCTCAGCTTTGCCGAGTGTGTACGTACCCTGTTGCGTCAGGACCCGGACATCATCATGGTGGGCGAGATTCGCGATCGTGAAACTGCGGATATGGCAATTCAGGCTGCGTTGACCGGGCATCTCGTTTTGTCCACTTTGCATACCAACGATGCACCGAGCGCGATTACCCGGATGTTGGAGCTGGGTGTACCGCCATATCTGGTCAGCTCCACCGTGGTGGGGGTGATGGCTCAGCGGCTGGTAAGAACGCTTTGCCCGCATTGCAAGCAACCTGGTGCACCGCTTGAAGCTGAATGGAACGCCTTGGTCACGCCATGGAAGGCCCCGATACCAACAGGAGCCTATCGGCCGGTCGGTTGTCTGGAGTGCCGCAATACGGGTTATCTGGGGCGCCTGGGGTTGTATGAAATGCTGACCATGAGTACAGAGCTGCGTCGTTTGGTGGCCTCGGTGGCGCACCCTAGTGCGATTCGGGAGCAGGCGTTACGTGAGGGGCTTAAACCGCTCAAACTTGCAGGCGCGCAGAAAATCGCAGATGGCCTGACGACGTTAGAAGAGGTACTTAAGGTTGTACCGGCAGACCCCCAGTAGGAACCGGTCAAAGTCTGCTGCGCGTCGGCAATACAGCGTTGAAAACACCCTCGGAATGCTCATTTACTATTTGTAAACTCCGCTTCTTCGGCTTTTTCCGCCTTGTCTTGCTTTAGCTCGCGGGACTTTGACGTGACTCTAAAAGTTTGTCATCGGGGTGCCAGGAACCGGAATGTATGCTGCATTGAAATAAAATATGTGGGTCCTCAACTTAGTGCAGTTATCGGGCGTTACTCGCCGCTCGTCATGGCGCTCACGTGATGGCGAACAATATGCAGCATTGATGGCCCAAAGTCTGAATAATAACGCGCTGTACGCTTCCCCTATTTTTAACGGAACACCATGCAACGCCGCACCTTTCTGTTTGTTGTCCCTCTCTTACTGACTGCTTGTGGTATCAACAATCCGCCTCCACCCACGATTCCGCCTACTGTAATTCCTCCGCTGACACCTCCCCGGGCGCTGATTCAGCCGCGCATTGGTATTGCGCTGGGCGGTGGTGCAGCCAAAGGCTTTGCGCATGTGGGTGTGATCAAGATTCTGGAAGCGCAGAACCTGGCGCCGGTTGTGGTGGCGGGTACGAGTGCCGGTAGTGTCGTAGGTGCTTTATATGCCTCGGGCCTCGATGGTTTTGCTTTGCAGGAAAAGTCCTTTGCTTTGGATGAGACCCAGGTTCGTGACCTGACCATGAGTGGCGGTGGTTTGGTCAAGGGCGAGAAATTGCAGGATTACGTCAATCAGCTGATCAAGAATCGGCCGATCGAAAAGCTTGCCCGTCCGTTTGCGGCGGTGGCGACCAACCTGGATAGCGGCAGTCGTGTGTCGTTTACGCGTGGTAATACCGGCCAGGCGGTGCGTGCTTCGTGCAGTATCCCTGGCGTATTTCTGCCAGTCTCTATTTCCGGAAAGCGCTATGTCGACGGTGGTGTGGTAAGCCCTGTACCGGTGGATGCTACGCGTGCATTGGGTGCAGATATTGTGATTGCGGTTGATATCTCCGCCAAGGCGGAACATGGTAAGCCGGCAGATGGCATAGCATCGATTCTGAACCAGACGGTTACCATCATGGGCCAGAAGCTGGGTGGGCAGGAGCTGGCCCGGGCAGACGTCGTCATTACGCCACGTGTGGGCCGTATCGGCGCGAGCGATTTTGACCAGAAGCATGTGGCGATTCTGGAAGGAGAGCGTGCGGCATTGGCGGCGATGCCGGCTGTCCGCGCTGCCATTACCAAATGGCAGGCAGCGCAGAAATGATCGCTCAACTGGAAAAACTACTTGATGGTCCGCGGGATGGTGCGTTACTGCGTTTCTCGTTGGGTAATGAATACCTGAAAGCGGGCCAGCCAGATCGGGCAGTAGCGTTTTACCGGGATGCCATTGCACGTGATGCAAGCTATTCGGCGGCTTGGAAGGGGTTGGGCAAGGCGTTGGGTGAGGCAGGCCAGTTGGTGGAGGCGTTGCAAGCCTATCGGGAAGGCATCGAGGTTGCGACATCGCGTGGCGACAAGCAGGCAGCAAAGGAAATGACAGTTTTCGCGCGCCGTATCGAGCGGCAGCTCAATCAATCAGATACCCAAAAATGAATCAGCATACTTTTACGCTCAGTTCCGACTTCATTGAGCTGCATAATCTGCTCAAGCTTTTGGCCATTGCTCATTCTGGCGGTATGGCCAAGCAGATGGTAGCCGAGGGCTTGGTGGAAGTGGATGGAGAGATTGAATTTCGTAAGACCCGCAAGGTTTATGCCGGTAGTGTGGTGCGGGCATTCGATGAGGAGATTCATGTTGTAGCGGCTACTGGAGGCTAGTGCTCACTGAATACCTAGCCAGTCATTTCCACTGCATCTTCTTTCGTCTGGCGGGCATTACGCCTTGCTTCCAACTTGCGGAATAGCCAGCCAGCGGGCGGTTCTACGCCGGTGCGTACATAGTCGATAAGCCGGTATTGGTTAACAGTGGCCTGCTGCGCCAATCGTGCCGAGGTCCGACCGATGAACAGTATGCGGGTACCGAAATACAGTGGGGTTTCAGGTGGTGGCAGCAGAATTTCGTTATCGTTCTGGATGATCAGCAGCGGCAGGCAAGGTAGTTGATGGCGTGGTGCATGAGGATCGACCAGTAAGTGGCGAAGCTCGAGTGGGGGCGTGGGGTTGACCATCAAGGCGTACATGGCGCCCTGATGGTTTCCATTGAGCTCGACCACCCAGTTATCCGGCACTTGTGTGCCACACAAAGATTCAATTTCCCGTAGCAGCGCTCTGGCCCAGACTTCACTGCTCAGTCGAATCAGCTCCATGAAGCGGGCGAGCGTGGGGGTGGTCATGGCATTGAGGCATTCCTGCGCCACCACTTGGCTGCGTATAACAGTTACGTCAGCCTTGAAAGACTGGAACAGCAGATGGTTCATGGTCAGGTTCTGCCTGGCTACCACGAAAAGATCGGGGTTGATCTGGCGTGCAGTGGCAATGGCTGACAAATTGTTGGCATCGTGGTCTGTGCAAGCGACGATGCCAACAGCCCGCTCCAAACCCGCTGATTTCAGGGTTGCAGCATCTACGCCAATACCGACAATGTATGCGTCGCCAGGGAGGTCATCGGGGGCATGGAGGTCGATCACCATGACGGTTGACCCTTCTGCATCGAGTGCGGCACGTACAGCGTGGCCAAAGCGGCCATAGCCTACGACTACCCAATGACCGCGCGGTGGGTTTACCAATGGTGGCAATGGTTCACCTGGGAAGCTGTTCAGCACCGACCACAGGCGGCTGGTCTGTGGTGCATGCAGTGCCATGCGAAAGCGCTGGCCAACAGCATCGAACATATTGATGACCCGGTTGGTGCCGAAGCTGGCCATGTTCTCCGCAACGGCGTGGCTTTTGGCACGGCATACCGAAACCATCTGAGGTCGTAACACGTAGGAAGTGATAGCAATCGCCAGATTGGCTTGTTCGTCTCCAGTCAGCGCCAATACACCACGGCACTGTGGGTGGATGATGCCCGCGGTCTGTAACATTTCCGGGTTGGCTGCATTGCCAGCGTAGACCGGCACATCGAAACGGTAGTCGGCAAACAGCACATCGTTGATGCGATCTTCTCGCTGTTCCAGCACGACAAAACCCAGCCCTCGGGTATCCAACACCTTGCCAAGTAGCCGCCCAGTCTGGCCGTAGCCACAGATCAGGTAAAACGGTTCACCCAGGCCGCGTACTTTGTGAGCGAAACGTGCCAATTGCACTGCTTGTTGGAAGCTCTTGTCCTGCAGGATGGAAAACAAGGTGCCCAGGCCAAATGTCCAGCCGATGACTGACAGGTAAATACACACCACCACCCACATACGTTGCAGGTAGGTGAAGGGAAACGGCACCTCACCAAAACCGATAGTGGTGGCGGTATAGCTGATGAAATAAAAGGCATGGAAAAAGTCCATGCGATACGGCTGGCCTTGGTCGTCTTTGCCTGGAATCAGTACCAGACCCAGTACGGCGATGGCATAGATCAGGATCAGTGTGATCAATGGGGCGCGCATGCGCCGCAAGACTTGGAAGAAGATATTTGGCATGGCGGCTTGAGTCTAGCGGCGCACTTGCAATGTCTCGCCGATCAGCAATACGACGGACACGACATTGGCCATCAGCGCTCCGCCTGATAGTGAGACCACGCTGGATGTCACGCCGGGCGTCATGCCGACCCCGGAAACATACAGGCTGTACCCCCATAAGCTGGCAGCTGCAACTAACTGAAGGTCCGCCACCAGACTGGTAGCCAAATGCAAAGCGCCGACCTGGGTTCTATCACCAAACTTCAGTACCGTGGCAATCAGATTGACCACGATAGCGGCAAACAGCTCGAACACGTCGTGTTGATGCGCCACATCCAAGTCGCCAATGAAAAAGCCGAAGTTCAATGTGAACGCCAGCAGGATGAAGAAGGCGAAGATGACTTTCTCGAGGCTCATATTGGCTGCATACAGGGACAAGGATATTGCATTGTAGGGCAGACCAGGGTGGACAGCTCAAGACGGCGTGTACCCTAATTGGCTTAGGGCGGTTGCATCAATCTCGCGCCACTGTCCCTCCGTTAAGCCTACCAGGCAGCCTTCGTCCAGCTGTAATGTGCCCATTGCCAGACGGTGCAGCCCCTCGACCCGGTTTCCCGCTGCAGCCAGCATGCGCTTTACCTGGTGATATTTGCCCTGGTCAATGGTGAGGTCCAGCGTTGTGTCGGTCAGCTTCTCTGCGGCAAGCGCCACCAATGGCGCTGGTTCATCATGTAGCTGCACACCGGTCAGCAAGGCGGATATCTGGGCTTCGTCTACAGGATGCCGCACCGCTACCCGGTAAGTTTTTGGTACATGTCTCTTGGGTGAGGCAAGCGCGTGGTTGAAGTTTCCATCATCGGTAAGCAGCAGTAAGCCAGTGGTGTCTGCATCCAGCCTGCCAACCGGCTGTACACCACGTTCCATGAAATGGGGCGGTAAAAGGCTGAATATGCTGCTGTGGTGCTGGGGTGCGCGCGAACATTCAAACCCCGCAGGTTTGTACAGCGCCAAGTAAAGATGCCGTCGCCAAGGCCAGGAGGCGGCATTGATGGTGAACGTGAGACTGGGTGGTGTAAATAACGTATTGGCTTGCGAGCAGGGATGCCCGTTGACTTTGACCTGCCCCGTTTCAACCAACTGGCGACAAGCCTTTCGGCTACCGAACCCTTGTGATTGCAGAAGGCGCTCCAGAGGTTGAGGCTTATCGAGAGTAGGCATTGGCAGCAGAAGCAATAGAAAGAAAATGGCCCCACCCGAAGGTGGGACCTTGACCTACATGATAAGCCATCTCAGAACCTGCTTACGATCTTGCTGCGCAGCTGTAATAAGGCTCCCCGCTCTGCCCCCCCAAAAGGGCACGAATTGCTAGGGAGCTTTGTACCAAACAGTTCCTAGGTACGGAGGCAGGGCTGGTGGGCCTATTCTTCCCATTGATCGTACCGATAAAAGGAACTGCTTCGCCATTGCCGGTGTTCGTCCCGACCATCGCAGTCACAGGGGCGGTGAATCTTATATTGCCAGCCAGGCCCTGGAGGTGAGGTCTCGACGAAAATGACTCGATCACGGCGCTGTTCTGGCAAGTAGATGATCTGAGGGGGGGAATACGGACGACTCGTTCCCCGAATGTAAATCGGCGTTATTCGCTGTTCCGGCTCATTTACCCGGATTTCAAGACGGGTCTGATTTCCGACGGTGGTGCCTAAGTAGCCGCTGACGACAGGTCGAGATACAGCCCAATTCTGGCTTTCCTGCTGGAATATCTGCACAGGAGCGATGGTGTTGGTTTCTATGCTCCACGTGGTGTCAGCAAGCGCAGGCATGCCGAGCAGACAGGTGCTCGCGATCAGCAGATTGATTGACTTGCGCATGATGGTTATCCCGTAGAGATCGCCTTGTGGGCGTAGATAATGAACATTTTGCAGCTTTCTGCCTGAATCTTTACTGAACTGGATGCGGGTAGCAGGAGTCAATTAGCAATTGATGAAATAATGTCCCGCCGGTGAATGCATAGCAACACTTATAAATTTTAAACAAATAAATAGTGTAAAATTTATAAGTCATCTAATATCGTTCTTGCAGCACAACAACCATCAACCAACTGTAAGCAAAGGAAACATCATGTCCGTAACAGTGCTTTACACCGCTCAGGCTACCGCTACCGGAGGTCGTGAAGGCCAGATTGAATCATCCGATGGCGTGCTCAAAGCCAAGCTCGCCATGCCTAAAGAAATGGGTGGTGCAGGTGGTGCTGCAACGAATCCGGAACAACTGTTCGCTGCAGGATACGCAGCGTGCTTTGAAAGTGCGGTGCGCTTTGTGGCGAGGCAGCAAGGCGTCAAGATTGAAACCTTCTCTGTTACTGCCCGTGTTGGTGTTGGCCCACGCGACGCCGGTGGATTTGGCCTTACCACCGAGCTTGAATTGATCATGCCGGGTGTGGATCGGTCTATTGCCCAACAGTTGGCCGAAGTCGCCCACCGTGACATTTGCCCGTACTCGCATGCCACGCGTGGCAACGTCGACGTGAAGGTCAGCGTCCGTTAATACTGTCTGGTTCTACCTGGCCGCCGTGATTGGAAACGCAATTTTTGCAGAGCCTGGGGTGTAATCCTGGGTTCTGTGCGGTTGCTCTCCTTCAAATGGCTGTTTGCAATGGTTCGTGGACATGTCTTGAGACTTGTTTGCGAACTGTCCCGATAAGGTCTTACGTTGACTATTCGTATTAATACTGTGCGTATGGCAGCCCTATATGTCTGTTACCTCGAAAACTGAAATCATGTCCCCCGCCAACGTTTCTGCTTCACCTGATTGGTTGCGGCTCGATGCCCAGCTTTGTTTTCGTCTTTATGCCGCTTCGCGTACGGTTACCCGTTGTTATCAGCCACTGTTGACTGAGTTGGGACTGACTTATCCGCAATACCTTGTGATGCTGGTGTTGTGGGAAGAGGACGACTTGACCGTCAAGGGGCTTGGTACCCGGTTAATGCTGGACTCCGGCACCCTCACGCCCCTATTGAAGCGACTGGAAGCGACTGGGCTGATTGGCCGTGAGCGCAGACCTGAGAATGAACGCGAAGTACGATTACGGCTTACTGAGGCCGGTCGTGCGCTCCGTATCAAAGCGCAGGAGGTGCCACCAGCTTTGTTGGCGGCATTGGGTTTGAGCCTGGACGAGCTGGATGAGATGCGTCTGATGCTGGACAAGTTGCTGTCCAAGGCGGAGCCGGAGGCAGCAGAGCAGGAATAGTTAGTCCGCTGGTTGGTTACCTTAGGCTTGTTCAAAGTCTCGTAAGCTAGCGAGAGGAAAGGTGAAAACACTCAGGGAAGCGGAGTTTACTAGAGAGTAAATGAGCATCCTGGCGGTGTTTCCAATGTCTTATCGCTGACGCGCAGCAGCCATTGAACAGGTTCTGCTGTGTAGCAATTGGTGGCTGGTACCAATCAAGGCTTCGCAACAGGATGGCGGATAAGCTTTATCGCATCGCCATTTGTTTGCTCTTGAGGAGCCTCGGTGGCGATGCGATAGATGCTTTCGATCAAGTCGCTGCCGATGACTTTTGTGAATTGACGATGCACGGGCAGCATTTGTCTGCGCAGTCGTTCGCGTTCACTGGGCGGAAGCGCGTAGACCTCGGTTTTTCCTGATGCGCGAATCCGTTTCAATGCCTGATGGTTCTGCTCGACGGCTATCTTTCGTTCATAGCGTGTAGCAAGACGCAGCGCTTGTTCAAGATCTCGGCGGACATCGTTGGGGAGGTCGGACCAGTAGCGCTTATTGACCAACACAACGTAACCAAGATAGCCGTGTTGTGACAAGGTGAGGTGTTTTTGCACACGCGCCAGTTGCTGGTTTTCGAAATGTACTGCGGGGTTTTCAGTGCCATCGACCACTCCGCGCTCCAGCGCAGGGTAGATTTCAGCAAAACTGGTGGGTTGCGGTACTGCGTTCAAGGCTCGCATTTGTGCATCCAATACCCTGGAGGTTTGAATGCGCATTCGCAGACCGCGAAAGTCTTCCAGCTGGCGCAGAGGTTTGTTGGCCGAGAAATGTTTAAAGCCGCTGTCCCAGTAGGTAAGCCCTATCAAGCCTTTATTCTCCAGCTGTTGCAGCAAGCGCTGGCCAATCGGTCCATCCATTACACGGTGCAAAACAGTTTCGTTGGGGAAGAGATATGGCAGATCGAATACCTCGAACTCGCGTATGCCAAGAGAGGCTAGTTTTGATAGCGAAGGGGCAAGTATCTGAACGGCATTGATCTGTAGCGCTTCGAGTTCCTGGCGTTCTTGAATGAGCTGGCTGTCTGGGTAAACCAGTACTTTCACCCTGCCTTGGGTGATGGACTCCGCAAGCTCCTTGAATTTGATGGCCGCTCGACCTTTGGGTGAGTCAGATGCCATGGCATGACTAAACTTGATGACGATGGTATCTGCTGCCTGTGCCATGAAAGGCAATACCCATGCAGCAATAAACAGCAGATGGAACCAACGCATTCTTTTTTCCTGACAATCCGGGGTGATCCTTGCACTGCGGTGCAAGGCCAGTAATTTTGTGAAGACAATCCCGGCGAAGGTTACTGCTTTTGGGGGATTGCCCTATGCGGGAAACCCCCAGGCGGCATATACCGCTGGCTAGAATAGGGTTCTGTTGATGAAACGTAATACCAATCTCCCTCGTCCAGCCCGTTGGCTTTGGGCAATGCCCAATTTGGCACTGATATCCTTTTTGGCTGTCGGTGTGGCCTTATTGTGGTTTGTGCGTACAAACGAGCGTAATGCCCAGCGCGATGCGCTTATTGAGGATGTGCTTTGGCAGGAGCAGGTACTGCGTACTGAGTTGTCCAGCAGGCAAAGCCAGCTGGAAGGTCTTGCCCATGACCAGGTGCGGGGTGATTTGAGCGAGGGTAGTTTCTACGGCCGAGCTGCTGCGATTATGGCTAACAGCCCGGAAGTCGTGGCTATCGCTTTTGCTGATGAGTTTGGCGAAGCAGTTTGGAGTTATCCGGCTTTGTCGCTCGCTCCCCTTCATCAGGTGCCTGCTGCGCTGGAGCCGATGCAAAGAGCCGCCCGCATCGGTTTGCCTGCCAGCTCGCCACCTTTTAATTACCCTGGGGCTGGACAAGTCGTGGCGATGGCGTTTCCCGCTGTACAAGGGAACCGCACTACTGGAGCCTTCATCGCCCTGATTTCGCTGCGTGGCTTGTTGAATACCTATGTCCCCTGGTGGATAACCCAGCGTTACCAACTGGCGTTTCTTGATATCGAAGGCAACATCCTGGCTGCCCGTCCTGATCAGACCCTGGACAATGATGTCAGTCTCAACAGCTACGATATTGCTTTCGACCCTCCCGGCTATGGCCTGCGTTTGCGAGCTGTTGTTTATCAGACCGGATGGTCGTTTTGGCAGCATGCCTTGTACGGCATGCTGGCGGGCTTGTCGGCGTTGATGCTCTGGTCGCTATGGGTATTGAAGCGGCATATGCGGGAGCGACTTAGTGCAGAACGTGCCCTGCAGCGAGAGATGAATATGCGCAGGGCGATGGAGGACTCGCTCGTTTCCGGCATTCTGGCGACCGATGAAGAAGGACGTACCCTGCATGTCAATCGCGCGTTTTGCCGTATGGTGGGTTTTGAGGCGGAGTGGCTGCTGGGCTGTCGGCCTCCTTTCCCATTCTGGCCCAATGAAACGCGTGTGCATTGTGAAACGGTATTTCAGGCGATTCTGCGTGGCGAGTGCCCGGTCAATGGCGTCACCATGCGATTTATGCGCCGGAATGGCGAGCGTTTTGATGTCCGTCTCTATGCCAGCTCGCTGATCGACGGTGAGGGACGGCACACGGGCTGGGTGGCCTCCATGACGGACACCACGGAATTGAATCGGGAGCGTGAGGCGCTCAAAGCGTCGCATGTACGGTTTGTGACGGTGCTGAATGGGTTGGATGCTGCTGTAGCGGTGACGGACAGACGAAGCCATGAGCTTCTGTTGTCCAATCGTGCTTTCAACGAGGCATTCAATCTGGCGGAGGCGGATGGGCCGTTCTGCGCGCTGCCTTTGCGCGAAACCGACCCTGAGAATGAATGGTGCGATCCGATATTGGGGCGCTGGTATCACAACCATCGTCGTGAGACTATCTGGGTTGATCAGTCGCATGTCTGGCTTGATATCGCCACCGATGTGACCGAACACAAGATGGCGGAAGAGCGTGACCGCTTGCAAGCGGAGAAGCTGCAGCAAACCGCTCGCCTCGTTGCCATGGGGGAAATTGCTTCCAGCCTGGCTCATGAACTGAACCAGCCTTTGGCTGCAATTTCCAGCTACAGCACAGCTTGTCGAAATCTTGTGGGGAGTGGCCAGCTCACACCATCGGAGCTGGATGACGCCCTTGAGAAGATTGTCGAACAATCGCGCCGTGCGGGTGCCATCATCCGTGGTATCCGGGAGTTTGTGCAGAAGCGTGAACCCAAACGGTCGCCATGTCGTGTCGGTGACTTGGTCGATACGGTACTGTCATTGCTGGCTGCGCCGCTGAACAGGCATGGTGTGCGCTTGGTCGAAAAACGTCGGGCTGATGATACGGAGTTGTTCGCTGATCGCGTAATGCTTGAACAGGTGTTGTTCAATCTGTGCAAGAACGCGATTGAAGCAATGGCGGATGGCGAGCAGCCTCGCCGCATCCTAACCTTAGAAACACAGAGTCGGGATGGCTGGCTGGATATTGCTGTTGCGGATCTTGGTCCCGGTATTGCGCCGGAAGATGTGGAAAAATTGTTCATGCCGTTCTACACCACGAAAGCGGAAGGGATGGGCATGGGTTTAAATATTTGTCGTACCATCGTTGAAAATCATCAGGGGCGGCTTTGGGTAGAAGCTCGGTCGCAAGGCGGTAGTCGTTTTGTGGTCAGCCTGCCCATCAATCCGGCCCGCGTGCTTGTGTCCAAGCCGGCTGCTTCAGCTGAGCAACCGTCTGAGCCCGCTAAATAACTTAAGGAAATCAAATATGTTGTCTGACCCTCGCATCGCTCTCGTTGATGATGATGCTGCCGTTCGCGACGCCTTGAAGTGGTTGTTCGCATCACGTGGTCATCAACTCGCTTCCTTCGAATCGGCTGCTGCCTTGTTGGCGGACCGTGATGCCAGCCGTTTCGGTTGTTTGGTGCTCGATTTGCGCATGCCCGGTATGGGTGGTCTGGAACTCTTCCAGACATTAAGCAACCGTGGTTACTGCCCGCCCACTGTCTTTCTGACGGGGCATGGCGATGTGCCGCAGGCGGTGGCTGCGTTGAAGCAAGGGGCTGTGGACTTCATTGAGAAGCCCTTTGATGACAATGCGTTGGTCAGCCTGGTGGAAAACTGCCTGGCGCTCGACGGTGATCGCCGTGGGTTGTACGAGCGGCAGCGCCAGATAGAGCGCCGGCTTGGAGAATTGACCCCACGTGAACGTGAAGTGATGGCTTTGTTCCTGGAAGGCAAATTGAACAAGCAGATTGCCGATGCGCTCGATATCAGCATGAAGACCGTTGAGGTGCATCGTGCACGTGTATTGGAGAAGATGGGCGTCAAGTCCGCGGTTGAACTTGCCAATCTGCTCAAGGAAATGGGCTAGACCGCCCAGTATTGTGTCTAGTGCTAATCCCTGAAAGAAAAAGCCGCCCAGATTGGGCGGCTTTTTCTTTGGATGTAAACCCTGTTATCAGGTCAGTTTACCGTGACAATGTTTGTACTTCTGCCCGGAGCCACATGGGCAAGGATCGTTACGGCCAATCTTGTCGAATTGGCGTACCTGGGGTTGAGCCGCTGCGGGTTGTTGTTCCGGGTGGACCTTGGCCAGTGCTTCTTCATAATCCGCATGATGGTATTGCACTGCTGCGGGTTCTTCGTGCTGCTCAAGCGCCGCAACGTCTTCTTCCGAGCGAATCTGCACAGTCATCACCAACTGCACGACATCTCGGCGAATACGCATCAGCAGGCCTTCGAACAGCTCAAAAGACTCACGCTTGTATTCTTGCTTGGGGTTCTTCTGGCCATAGCTGCGCAGATGGATACCTTGGCGCAGATGGTCTAGCGCAGAAAGATGTTCGCGCCATTGCTGGTCCAGAATCTGAAGCATCAAGGCACGCTCGAAGTGGCGCATCACATCGACGCCAACACGTTCGGTCTTGGCGGCGTAGGCAGCTTCGCCTGCATCGACAACACGCTTACGCACGGTTTCGATTTCCAGTGTGGTGTCTTCCTTGAGCCATTGCGCTACGGGCACTGACAGTTGGAATTCTGACAGTGCTTTGTCCAGCCCTGCCGTGTCCCACTGCTCTTCCATACTGCCGGGCGGGAGATATTGATCAACCAGATCTCCCATCACACCTGTACGCAGATTGCTGATGGTTTCCGCAACGTCCGTGGAATCGAGCAGATCATTCCGTTGTGCATAGATGGCTTTACGCTGCTCGTTGGATACGTCGTCGTATTCCAGAAGTTGCTTACGTATATCGAAGTTACGGCCTTCTACCTTACGCTGGGCGTTTTCGATAGCGCGGGAGAGCAGGCCCGATTCGATCGCTTCACCTTCCGGCAGATTTAAGCGTTGCATCAGTGCACCGATGCGTTCGGCAGCAAAGATACGTAACAACGTATCTTCCATGCTCAGGTAAAAACGGCTGGAGCCGGCATCGCCCTGACGACCTGAGCGGCCGCGCAACTGATTGTCGATACGACGGCTTTCGTGCCGCTCGGTGCCGATAATATGTAACCCGCCGGCAGCTAACACTTTGTCGTGCAGCACTTGCCACTCGGCGCGCAGTTTGTCGATTTTCAGGCGCTTTTCGGTCTCGGACAGTGCTTCATCACTTTCGATGACCTTGATTTGCGGCTCGATATTGCCACCCAGAACGATATCGGTACCGCGCCCCGCCATGTTGGTGGCGATGGTAATCATGCCTGGCCGGCCAGCCTGGGTGACGATCTCGGCTTCGCGGGCATGCTGCTTGGCATTGAGCACGTTGTGATCGTAACCGGCAGCCTTCAGCTGGGTCGAAAGCAGTTCGGAATTCTCGATCGAGGTCGTACCGACCAGCACGGGTTGCCCACGATCCTGGCAGCCTTTGATATCGAGCACGATGGCATTGAACTTCTCAGCCGAGGTGCGGAAGACCTGGTCGTTCATATCCTTCCGAACCATGGGTCGGTTGGTTGGGATGATGACGGTTTCCAGACCGTAGATCTGTTGGAATTCGTAGGCTTCGGTATCGGCCGTACCAGTCATGCCAGAGAGCTTGCCGTACATACGGAAGTAGTTCTGGAAAGTGATCGACGCAAGGGTCTGGTTTTCCTTGTTGATCGTCACGCCTTCCTTGGCTTCAACGGCTTGGTGCAGGCCTTCTGACCAACGCCGGCCTGGCATCATCCGGCCGGTGAATTCATCGACGATGACGATTTCGTCATCCTGCACCACATAGTGTTGGTCTTTATGGAACAGCGCATAGGCACGCAATGATGCGTATAGATGGTGCATCAGGCCGATATTGCTGGTGGAATAGAGACTATCGCCTGGGGCAAATAAGCCCGCATCAGCCAGCAATTGCTCGGCATGTTCATGGCCTGCTTCGGACAGCACGACTTGGTGGGCTTTCTCGTCCACCCAATAATCGCCTTCGCCTTCCTCAGTTTTTTGCGGCACGAGCTTGGGGGCGATGAGATTCATGCGGGCGTAGACATCAAGATTGTCGTCAGCTTGGCCCGAGATGATTAGTGGAGTACGAGCCTCGTCGATCAGGATCGAGTCTACTTCATCGACGACGGCGAAGTTGAGGCCGCGCTGCACACGTTCGCTGGTCGCGAAGACCATGTTGTCACGCAGGTAATCGAAACCGAACTCGTTGTTGGTGCCGTAGGTAATATCGGCTGCGTAGGCTTCCTGCTTCGCATCGTGCGGCATTTGGCTTAGGTTGATACCAACCGTGAGGCCCAGGAAGTTATACAGCTTGGCCATCGTGGTCGCATCGCGCTGGGCCAGATAGTCGTTGACGGTTACCACATGAACGCCCTTGCCGCTTAAGGCATTCAGGTAGGCGGGCAGTGTGGCGACCAGGGTCTTGCCTTCACCGGTACGCATTTCGGCAATCTTGCCATCGTTAAGCACCATGCCGCCAATCAGCTGTACGTCGAAATGGCGCATGTTCATGACGCGACGGGATGCTTCGCGGCATACGGCAAATGCTTCCGGCAGAATAGTCTCTAGCGCTTCCCCCTTGGCGATGCGCTGCTTGAACTCCTCGGTCTTGGCTTGCAGGTCGGTGTCCGACAATGCCTGCATGCTGCTTTCCAGGGCGTTGACTTGCCGAACCGTGGCGCCGTATTGCTTGAGCAACCGATCATTACGGCTGCCGAACACTTTTTTGAGGAGAGAAGGGATCATCGTGTATCCAGGTGGGCATTCGCCCTGGTGCTTGTCGAAGTAGTGCGCCGAAACGCAAAAACAAGGCGGATCGAAACCACCGATCCGCCGTGATATCCAATCATTGCTGAATCAGCCACGCATATGGTGCTGGAAGCAGCAATTTCAATCACCTGCTGGCGACAGTGTCGCCGTTGTTGCATCGGGCCGCTTGGCCACATTCAAAAAGAACAAAGGATTCTGCGGAATGCCCTTGTAACGGATCTCGAAGTGTAGATGCGGTCCCGTTGATCGACCGGTATTGCCCAAGAGGGCGACCCGATCCCCGGTTTTTACCGTTTCGCCCTCTTTCACCAACAGGCGCGAGGTATGAGCGTAACGGCTGGTTATACCATTACCATGATCTAGCTCGACGATATTACCATATTCATTATGGTACTCCGCCCGCAGCACCCGCCCTCCTGCTGCGGCGAAAATCGGTGTACCAATGTCGCCAACAAAGTCGATGCCTTCATGGAAGGTCTGACGGCCATTGAATGGGTCGATACGCCAACCGAATACCGAAGACCTCAGCCCGGATAAGGTGGGCAGATTCGCCGGGGCTTGAAAAGTATTGAGTTTGCGCTGGGTGAGGATGACATCAATCAGACCAAAATGATCGAGACTGGTTTCAATTTGTTTGTCAGCGCCAGAAACGCTGGCCATTAGCTCCTGCAAGCTCATGAGTTTCTCTGGCAGGGATGAGGTCGCGCCACCTTGAGGTGCTTCGGTACTGCTTTGAAAGGGTTTTGGGTCGATGCCGGTCTGATCTGCAACCCGTTTGGTAAGGCCATCGAGACGTAGGAGCTGTGCCTGCATCTGCCCCAGTTTGACTGCAAGCAGGTCGATTTGATGCTGTTGCGAGATGGACGTACCAGGGATGGCTGGCAAGCGGACACCAAAGGAGCGGGTCAGGGAATAAGTCGCCCAGCTTGCCAGGGTCAAGGAACCCAGGATCGCCAAGCCGACAAATGCCCCAAACAACCACAGATGACGAGGCCCAAGCGTAATGGCTCGCGAAAGGCGATTAGAAACTAAAATGATATTCATGCTTTGCGAGTATCCTTTCGTGCACTGGCACAACCGGTTAATCGGCCAGCAATTACCTACCTCTTATGCGTGACAACACTTTTCGCCCCCTCCTGAGTTCTCCTGAACTAGCGCGGCTGCAACATCTGGTTGCAGAACAGCGGCGGTTGGAAAACCTATGGCAAGTCACCCTGCCACCGGAACTGGCCGGCATGAGCAGTGTAGTTAGCATAGAAGGGGATTGCCTACAGGTGGCAACGCGCAGCCCTGCGCTGTTAGCCAAATTCAAGCAAATGGAAGCACGCCTGGTAGTACAGCTTAATGACGTTGGCGTGAAAATTAACGCAATCCGTTGGCGGGTACAAGTCGAACTTTTACCGCATCAGCAGAGAAAAGCAAAACCAAATCTGGCGCTTAGTGAAGCAGCACTGTGTGCATTGGATGAGGCGGCCAAGTCGTTTTCCCCCTCGCCATTGCGTGATGCATTTGCGGCGATGGTGGCTAAACGTCGGCATCCACCATATTGATTAAGTAGCTGTTGCGTTGATGCTTCATTCGTAGAAAATCAGCTTCAGATTCTGTAGGAATGATTCGATTTATAGAGCCTGTCGAAAGTCTCGCGAGCTATATCAAGGCAAGGCGAAAACGTGCGAGGAAGCGGTGTTTACAAGTGGTAAATGAGCATTCCGAGGATATTTTCAGGGCTGTATCGCTTGCACGCAGCAAGCTTTGAACAGATTCTTAGGGTAGTAAGGCTATAACCCGCTGCACTGCCCCCTGATGTTTCCCAACAAACGCCAATCCTGCTGCTTGCATCTGCTCACGTTTCTCTGTGTCGGAAAGCAGGCATCCTATCCCCTCAATGACTTCAGTCGCCGTCTGGTGCTGAATGACAGCACCCAGCGTCACAGCCTCCCGCACAGCATCTGCAAAGTTGAAGCTCGATGGCCCGATCAGCACCGGCAGCCCTTGGGCACAGGGCTCAATGATACTGTGGCAACCAAACGGCAACAGGCTGCCACCTACGAATGCGACATCGGCTGCAGCATAATAGGCAGCTAACTCCCCCAGGCTGTCGCCCAGCAGCACCTTGGTATGGGTGGGCAGCGGTGTTTGGCCGAGCCAGGTACTGCGCCGCTGAGTTACCCAGCCTCGCTGGGCTAATAATGCAGCCACCTCATCAAAGCGTTGGGGATGGCGAGGAACAAGCAGCAACAGGCTGTTATCTGGTAACTGTGTTTGGGCTAAGGCATCAAGCAGTAAAGCCTCTTCGCCTTCACGGGTGCTGGCTGCTACCCAAATGGGGCGATTGCCGAATTGTTGTCGCCATTGCCTACCCTGCGTGATGAGGTCTGCATCCACAGTCATATCGAATTTGATATTGCCACTGACCACTGGGTTGATTGCTACCAGTTGGCGCAGCCGTTGGGCGTCATCTTCCCCCTGGGCTGCGATACCGCTGAGTTTCTTCAAGGCCGGCCCTATCAAGCCACGTACTTTCAAGTAGCCACGTAACGACTTTTCTGAGAGACGCGCATTCAGCAAATACAGGGGTGTTCCAGCGGCAGCGGCGCCATGCAACAGGTTCGGCCAGATTTCCATTTCCATCAGCACACCAAAGCGAGGTTTGAAATGCTGCAGAAAGCGGCGGACTGCGCCAGGTAAATCGTAAGGCAGGTAGGCCACACTGACGTTACTGTCATCACCAAACAACTGGCGGGCAGTATCGCGACCCGTTGGGGTCATCTGGGTCAGCAGGATGTGGTGATCGGGATAGCGTTGCAGTAAGGCACGGACCAACACCGCCGCTGCACGAGTTTCGCCTACTGATACGGCATGGAGCCAAATGATGGGGGCGTTCGGGGGGGGCGGGTAATATCCGAGGCGCTCCATCCAGTGCTTGCGGTAGTCGGGTTGCTTGGCACCTCGTCGCCACAGGTAGAAAAAGGCCAGCGGCAGAGCTAGGTACCAAGCCAGGCTGTACAGAACTCGCCAGAACGCAGCCATCAACGTCTCGCCGCCAGTGCTGCGCTGACCACTTCACGTACAGCTTCTACACTGGGCGGTTGTTGTACCCCACCGAGGCTTTGCGAAAAGGTACGGGCAGTTGCACCAGCATGGTGGGGGTCGGAGTCGCAAAAAATCCCCACTGTTGGTGTATCCACTGCTGCGGCAAGATGCATCAGGCCAGTATCGACACCAATCGCGACTTGGGCATCTGCCAGAAGTCGTGCTCCTTCCACCAGTGAAAAGCGAGGCGGAACCAGGCTGCCGGGCAAGGCTTCGGCCAAGCGCGTGGCGCGCGCACGCTCCACTTCATTCCCCCATGGGAAGACTGGTTGCAGACCATGGGCGAGCTGCAGCCACTGGCAGAGGGCGATCCAGTTGGCTTCTGCCCAGAGCTTGGCGTCGCGTGCAGTGGCGGTGAGGCAGACGACATAAGGTGATTTGGGTTGCCATTCGAGTTCCAGCTTGGGTGGTTGGATGCCGTAATCCAGTTTTCCTTCCGGGGTATAGCCCAGGGCTCTTCCGGTAATGAGGCGGTTACGTTCGATGACATGTATGGGGAGAATGTCGAATCGGCGATCGTAAAACAGGCAGGCCAATGGGTCGCGCACGGTATGTCGCGAATAACCCACCAGTGCTGCGCCACTCAGCTTGCCTACCAGGGCGCTTTTGAGTAACCCTTGGCTGTCGATGGCGATATCGTAGCGTCCGTTTTCGATTGCCATACGGAATGCCCGCATCTCTACCCAGTTGCTCTTGGTAAAGAGACTCTTGCGCCAGCGCCTTAAGGCGAAGGGGATAACTCGGTTTACTCCCGGGTGTAGGCTGGCCAGACCGACAAAAGCCTCTTCTACGACCCAGTGAATCTCGGCATTGGGGAAATGACCACGCAGTTCGGTTACGGCGGGAAAGTTGTGGATGATGTCGCCCATGGATGACATCCGTATCAGCAGGATCTTCGGCATGGCGCGATTATAAAGGGAGGCCGGTAGTCGGTTAGAATTCGTGTGCAGAGAACCGGTGCGTGATCTTGCCGCGCAACCGTGATCTGGATTTCTGTGTCGCGCTGCACCCTGCTGCTCGCGACGGACGTAAACAGGTTTTTGGCGCTTGCCTGACTTGTTTACAGCAGGCTTGCCAGCCAATCTTTTAAATCCACTACAAAGCACCATGCAAAAACTCAGTCTCGTCCTGATCACCAAGAACGCTGCTTCGCAATTGGAACCCTGCCTCAAGTCGGTCCGGGGGGTGGTGGACGAGATTGTTGTGGTCGATTCAGGTAGCGTCGATGCAACGGTGGCATTGGCCGAACGCTATGGTGCACGCATCATCCATCAGGATTTTCTTGGGTTTGGGCCGCAAAAACGGCTGGCGGTGAGTCTGGCCAGCCATGATTGGGTGTTGTGCCTTGATGCTGATGAACGCCTTACCCCGGAGTTGGCCGCATCCATTCGTACCGTATTGGCCAATCCGATGTATGGTGCGTATCGCATTGCCCGCCGCAACAGCTTCTTTGGCCGCTATTTACGCCATGGAGAAGGTTACCCCGACTGGAATATCCGCCTGTTCGACAGACGCCGCGCCAACTGGACTAAAGACATGGTGCATGAGTACGTTCGTTCAGAGGGCGACCTGGGCACTGTTGCCGGTGACTTGCTGCACGATTCCGCAGAAGAAATCGGCAGCTATATCACCAAGCAGAATCGCTATACCGATATCCAGGTTGACCAGCTCTTCAAAGCAGGTAAACGGGTAGGTGTAGGGAAGTTGATCGCCTCGCCGCTGGCACGGTTCATACGCTTCTACCTATTTCGCAGCGGCTGGCGTGATGGAGTAGCTGGTTTTGCTCATATCGCCATAGGCAGTTTTTTTGCGTTTGTGAAATATGCCAAATTGCAGGAACGCTGGCGACAGCACGAGGTTCAGCAGCATCGCTAGTCGGGAGTGACTGGTAAGTTTTCCATCGTGTCTTACAGTTAGAGACGGCTCGCGCAAATACGAGCAGATGGCTATTTACTAATGGCCATTACAAATCTGACTTAGAACGGGTTCTTAGAAGCTGTTCAAGATCAGTCGCGAGCGGCTGTCAGCAGGGTGCAGAGCAGCTTAAAAACCGGAATGTACTTTTGTACATGAGGATTTTGAGCAGCACATAAGCCCTAACCGCAGCTGCGCAGCAGGATCATGAACAGGTTCTTAGAAAACTTGCCGGGAGTGCTGCCTTGATCGACGTCGATCCTGATGCTGCATTAGATCAGGTACTGGCCATCTTGCGGGCCAGTCGTCTGTTTGGTGCGCTGGACAATGCATGGCTGCATGCTCTGGCGCAGCGCCTGCAACTTCGTCACGTCAATGCTGGCGAGCTGGTGTTTCAGGAGTCCGCCGCGTCGGACAGCATGATCATCGTGCTCAGCGGCCGCTTGCGGGTGTCCCGTAATGCCCGCGAGGGGAACCGGCTGCTCTACAACGAGTTGTGCCCCGGCGAGTGTGTGGGCGAAACGGGGATGATCCTGAAGCAGCCGCGCACTGCTGACGTTATCGCCCTGCGCGACTCTGTGGTGGCTGAATTGCCCCGTTCGGGATACGAAGCCCTGATTATGGGGCACCCGTTGTTGTTCAATCAGCTGTTTTCCCAGGCTATCTACCATTACCTGCGCCACACCCCGCAGTTGTCCGAGCGGCGTAGGGCGCAGTCCTATGTTGTGGTGCCGCTGCATCCTGGAGACGAGGCGCAGGCGTTGTGTGCAGGCATGGCTACGGCACTTGGCAAGCTGGGGCGGGTGCGCCACTTGCGGCCTGAAGTCTTGTCGGGCACAGATAACCCTGCTGCGGAGATTGTCCGGCGCATCGGGTCGGTGGATGCGCTGGAAACACAGTCGGACTATCTGATCTACGAGGCGGAAGCGGGGCTGAGCGATTGGACGCGCCATGCCGTGCGTCATGCCGACCAGGTGGTTTTCGTCACCAATCATACGGGCAGCCCGATACCGAATGAGCTGGAAAACAGCCTGCGCAGCGAGCCGGGCTTTTCCTTCAAGCGACAGCACATTGTACTGTTACACCCTCCTAGTACGATCCGGCCATCGGAACCATTGCCCTGGCGGATTGGGCGCGAGCCCGAACGTATCTACCTTGTACGGCGTGACTGCGAAGAAGACTTCGCACGTTTGGGGCGTTTTCTGACTGGCCGGGCGGTGGGTGTTGTACTAGGTGGTGGTGGGGCGCGGGGCTTTGCCCATCTGGGCGTGTTGCGGGCCTTGGAAGAAGCAGGCATCCCCATCGATCTGGTTGGCGGCAACAGCATGGGGGCGTTGATCGGGGCGCAATATGCTTGCGGTGCGACTTTGGAGGCGATACTGGCTCAGACGCAAACCCTTGCCGCGGGTGGTGTCCAGTTCACTGTGCCTATGGTGTCGATGTTGTCGAGCACGAGGATGGAGCGTGACCTGCAGCAGATGTTTGGTGACACACGTATCGACACTCTGTGGCGCCCTTATTTTGCCGCAGCCTGCAATCTGAGCCGTGCGTGTACATCGGTACAGGACCAGGGCCCGCTTTGGCGCGCGGTGCTGGCCAGTAATTCACCTGCCGGCCTTTTGCCGCCGGTGCTTAGCGATGGCGACCTGCTGGTGGATGGCGCGATTCTCGACAATGTCCCGGTCGAAGCAATGCGGATGCGGCTGGGTACACCACTCGAGAAGCGCCGCGGTAATGGCACGATCATCGCCGTGGATGTGGATGTGCGGGAGCAGATGAGTGTAGACCCTACCCTGCGCCGGCTGTCCGCTTGGGACAAGATCAAAAGCAGTCTATCCAACCGAGAGGCAGCGACGCCAGGTATCGGCGACATACTCTACAGAGCGAGCCATATGGGGGGGTTGACCCAACGTATGCGTACGATCTCACTGGCGGACTTTTACCTGGAACCACCTGTGGCCGAATTTCCACTGATGGGCTATCGCCATGCCAGTGAAATCGTCGAGGTGGCTTATCGATATAGTGTCGCCGAGATCGCCAAGTGGGACCGACAGTCGATTCTGCAATAGCCGATCAGGCATTGCCTTTGTCGCTTGCCCAGCGCGAAGTCTGGTTGGATCAGCGCGCGTGGCCTTCCAGTGCGCACCTCACTATTGGTGGCGGTGTGTTTGTCCGCGGGGTGTTGGACCTGCCCAGATTCCAGCAGGCATTTCTGCGCCTCATTGCCGAGAACGAAGCGCTACGTTTAGCGCCGATGGCTGATGGCACGCAGAAATTGCTGGCGGACTACCAGCTGCGATTGGCGCATATCACGCTGCCCGTGGTGAGTGACTTTGTCGTTGAGGCAGAACGCATCTGGCAAGCGCAGACACGAGAAGCCTTTCCATTGGATGGTACGCCGCCTTGGCGCATTGTGTTGCTGAGCAATGGTGAAAATGAGCACTGCCTTCTATTGCAGTTCCATCATCTGGTCATGGATGGTTGGGGTACTGCGCAGCTGATGCGTAGTTGGGCAGCTTGCTATGCCGCACAGTCGCAAAACGAACCCGCACCGTGCGCTGATCCAACAGCGTATCGTCGGTTTATCGATGAGACCCAGACTTACCGTGCTTCGGCCGATTTCGAGCGGGATGCGAACTTCTGGCAATCCCAGTTGCCTATGTTGCCGCCGCCCTTGCTGGAACGCCATTACGCAGCCAGTACATCGGATACCTTGCCTGCTGCGCAGTTAGCAGTGCTGCATTTACCCCGCGCTGAATACAACCGCATGTTCGCGTTTGCCAACGAACATGGCCAAGGCGAATTTGCTCTGTTCCTCAGTGCCTTGGCACTCTACTTCTCGCGCGTACAGCAGTTGGATGAAGTGGTGATCGGCATACCGTGCCTGAATCGTTCCGGCCGGCGTAACCGTGAGACCTTGGGCATGTATGTCGGGGTAATGCCCTTGCGGGTTCCGGTTGACCGCCAGGCTTCAGCGGAGCAGCTGCTGACTACCGTCAACCGCGTGCTTCGTCAGGCGTTGCGCCATGCGCATTACCCGTTGAGCGAAACGGGACGCCGATTACAAGCTATCCGGCAGAATCGTGACAGCCTGTTTGATGTTTTGCTGTCATTTGAACGCCAAGACTACTCTGTACAGTTCGGTGAAGCGAAAACAGTGGGCTCCCGCCAGTTCTTCACTGGCATCGCACGTTACCCATTGGGGGTGACGGTTTGCGAATTTGCGCAGGACCAGGATGTTGAGCTGGTGCTGGAGGGCAGTGCACTGTGCTTTAATGCGGGCGAGGTGGATTTGCTCGGGCGACGGCTTTATCACCTGATTGTTCAGATGATCGATGCGCCAACGGTCCCTGTGCACAACCTGACCCATCTGCCACCGGAAGAGCGTTGGGCATTGCTGGATGGCCTACACCACGAGCAAGCCCAGCATGATGCTATTCGCCCGTTTATTTCCTTGTTTGAACATCATGTCGCACTGCTGCCAGATGCCTGTGCATTGCTTTGGGATGGCGGCCGTATGGACTATGCCACGCTGAATCAGCGGGCCAATGCACGGGCAGCCCAGTTGCGTCAGTTAGGTGCTGGCAAGGACGTGGTTATCGCTGTATGCATGCGGCGATCTGCCGAGGCTGTGATTTCGATTCTTGCGATTGCCAAGGCTGGCGCAGCTTTCCTGCCACTGGATGTGGATGCCCCCGATGCACGCCTTGCTGCGGTTCTGGAGGAAAGCCGGGCCCTGCTTGTATTGGTGGATACCGAGGCGCAACCCCGTTTACAAGCCCTGCACACTCAGGTGCTGGATACCACCCTTCCGCCGTCCGATCCGGCAGCGACCATGGATTGGCCTGCGGCAGCTTCCGACGATTTGGCCTATGTGCTGTTTACATCGGGCTCAACCGGCCGCCCGAAAGGCGTTATGGTGGAGCATGCTGCATTGTCTCGGCGTGTTGCCTGGCTTGCTCGTAATTACGCCATCACCAGTAACGACTGTGCCGCACAGGCTACCCAGCTGACCTTTGACCCGGCTCTGATCGAGCTGATCCTGCCCTTGGTACATGGCGCCAGTGTTGCGCTGCCCCCCCCTGGTAGGCAGACGCCTGAGGCGGTTGCCAGTTTCGCCATACGGCATGGCGTCACCATCATGGCTTTCGTGCCATCCACGTTGCAACGGTTTCTCGATGCGGCTGCGCGCCAGCAAGGTCTGCGCTTACGTGTAGCCTGCTGTGGTGGGGAAGTACTGAGCCCGGCATTGGCCGAGCGTTTCATCACACAAACCAGGGCACGGTTGTTCAATGTCTATGGCCCGACCGAGGCTTGTATTTTTGCAACGGCGTGGGAGTGTGAGCGGCGACCCAGCGAAGTGGCATTGCCGGTTGGCCGGCCGGTGGATGACACACGTATCTACGTGCTTGATGCAGAACAACAGCTGCTGCCGTTTGCCTGTGCTGGCGAAATCTACATCGGCGGGAGGGCACTGGCGCGTGGCTACTTACATCGGCCAGACCTGGATAAGGCAGTCTTCCTGCCCGACCCCTTTCTGCCGGGTGAGCGTATTTACCGTACGGGGGACCGTGGGTGGCTGAGCAGTGATGGTGATCTGTACTTCCTGGGCAGAACCGATCGTCAGGTCAAGTTACGGGGGTATCGGATCGAGCTGGGGGAAATAGAGCATGCATTGATGACCATGCCCGAGGTCACGCAGGCGCTTTGCCTTTTGTTGAACGTCAATGAAAAGCCCTATCTGCATGCCTGGGTAGCAGCACCAGGGATACGAGCCGACGCATTACAGCGACATCTGCGTGCCCGACTGCCCGACTACATGCTGCCGGCGCATATCAGCGTGCTGCCGGAGCTGCCTATGACCAGTTCCGGAAAGGTAGACCAGCAGGCGCTGCGAGCGATGCCGTCCGAGCAGGTACATCATCGTGGGCGAGGCCCGGCTAGCCGGCTTGAGCGTGAGTTGCTGCCGCTATGGCAGGCTGCGCTGCACCGTCAGGATATCTCAGTCGAGGACAGTTTTTTTGAGCTGGGGGGCGATTCACTCTCCGCTATCGATATCCTGACGGGCATCGATAAGCTCACTGGTAAGCACGCATCGTTACTATTGCTGACCGAGCATCCCAGTGTGGCGGATATGGCGTTGGCGTTGCTGGATGAATTCAGCCCTGCCAGTATTTTGCTGCCACTCTCAGGCCAATCTGCCGATAACGGCATCTATCTTGCCGCTTCCGGACATGGCGACTTGCTACGTCTGCGTAATCTGGCCCAGGCGCTGGGTACAGGCTCCAACCTCAGTATGTTGCAACCCCCGCCGGCGGAAACCTTTGGCAGCATCAAAGATCTGGCGGAAATCTATGCGGCGCGGATCGCTGCAAGTGGCAGAACCAATATTACGCTGGCGGGTTTTTCGGTTGGCGGCATCACCGCTTTGGAGACTGCACGTGTACTGCAGGAGCGAGGTCTGGAAGTGCGCGCCATTGTGCTGATCGACACGGTCTATCCGCGCTCATTGTTGCGCAAGCCTCGCTTTTGGCGGCTGCTGGGGTGGTTGACGCGAAACCTGTATGTGCAGGAACTGAGCATGAATGGCCGTCGCCTTGGTGCAATGTTTGGTGATGCCGGCCTTGTATCGCAGATTATGGCATTGGGTGGTTATCACCCCACAGCTTTTGCCGGCCGTATTTTGTTGGTGAAGTCGTCTGGCTTGGCCAATTGGGAACACGCGTTGTTCCGGCCCTGGTATAGCTTGTTGCAAGGGAAGTTCAGTACTTGTGAGGTACCTGGCTTGCATGGTTCCATGTTCGATATAGCCAACGTACAGGCACTGGCGACTGCTCTGCTTTCAGTACAAGCAGCGGAAGGG
This sequence comes from Chitinimonas violaceus, assembly GCF_052601015.1. NCBI lineage: Bacteria > Pseudomonadati > Pseudomonadota > Betaproteobacteria > Neisseriales > Chitinibacteraceae > Chitinimonas > Chitinimonas violaceus. The sequence goes on from NZ_JBQXDJ010000001.1 coordinate 240,271, forward strand.
GTGGAAAATGGCGGAAACGCCTGATCCCCTGCAAGGTTTACGTCGACGCCGCCGTTTCTTCATTTTCCTGGTGATTGTTCTGCTGCTGCTAGGCATAAGCCTGCAATGGACGCCGGCCAAACATTGGCTCAGTCTCACCAAGCTATCTGCACAGGCGCAATATTGGGGGGAGCAACTGGGCCCTTTTGTGACAGTACTGGGTATTGCGCTGGCCAGTGCGTTGGCCGTGCCGCTCAGTGTGCTGACCGTTGTCGCCGCTCTGGCTTTTGGACCGTTGTTGGGCTCGGTCTACAGCTGGCTTGGTGCAACCCTTGGCGCCGGGTGCAGCTTTATGTGTGGGCGGTGGTTGGGTCAGGCTGTGGTTTCGCAATTAGCTGGCCCTAAGGTGAATCACATCAGCCACCGACTTGCGCGGCGTGGTGTTATCAGCGTTATCGCTATACGTATGGTGCCGGTTGCACCTTACGCCGTGATCAATCTGGTCGCTGGCGCCAGCGCCATTCGTTTACGCGACTTTCTCCTGGGCAATGCAGTGGGGATACTGCCACTGCTGCTGATCAGCGCCTTGTTCTCCGAGCAAATTCTGCGTGCTGCCAATCAACCATTGTGGGTAACGGTTTTGTTTGGTGTTTTGTTCTTTGCACTGGTGGTGGCGGGTACAGCCATACTGCGCCGATGGTGGCGTGATGGCTGATTTTAGAACAGTCTAAAAACCTGCTCACCAGAGAACTAACTATGGCACAAAGCAGAGACCTGGGGAGGCGTTCATCTTCAGACTATTCATGTCTTCATCTGTTAATTAATTCACCTTGGTTCTTGATCCTTACTACCTTTGCAGACAGCGATTCACGCTAACTATTCATCGGCTCACGAAAAAGAAGTAATGCCGGTGCTAGGGCTGCGGTTAGAGCATCCAAGTACCTGTCCAAGGTCTGCTGTGCGTCAGTGAGTATGGTGCTAAAACGCCCTTGGCATGCTCAGTCACCACTTGTGAGCTCTGCTTCCTCAGGCGTTTTCGCCTTGCGTTTTTCTAGCTCGCAAGGCTTTGAGCAGGCTCTTATGGAGTCTTATCCAAAATAGCCATCATGGGAGAGGGAAAGATCGATCAGTGATGGTTCAGGCTGCCTGGCGGGCGCAGTCCAGAGTAAGGCTGCTAACGCAGCGAGAAGAATGATGCCGCCTGATACTTGTTCCACTTCGGTGATGTTGAGTTCTTGCACTGCTCTCTCCTTTAGCAAGTTGGCCAATAACCGTTACTGGCGAGGGCTGGAGTCTAGAGGCTCTGGTTTTCTGCCACCAATAGGCCATTTGTCCTGAGTTGAGAGAGGGGGCTGAATTGTGATGGCGCTTGGTACAAGCGCTACCTGCGGAAATATTGAGTCGCATGGGGTGGCATAGGACTTTCCCTAGCCACCTTAAAAATCCCTAATTAGCGACCGAAAATTACGACTACAGGTCTTCCTATTACTTATTGGCTTTGTACAAATGCTTACTGCTCCGCTCAGATGCGTTAGCGCTATAGGCAGGCCGCCATTGCCAGATCAAAGACCTGTGCAACAACTATCGCAGCTGAGTCGGCCACCAAGTCAATTGACAGCTATTGCGTAGTCAGTAAGTAGTCAGCCGAAACTCTGGGGCGAACTTTGAACGGGTACACGGCGTTGTAATACGGGCTTCGATGTGAGGATCTGGATTGCAGGAACTGGCGGGGCATTGCGAAAGGCGAACTACAGACGTAGAGACGGCCCCGCATCTGAAACAGATGGGGGCCGTAAAATACTTGGTGGGGCGTCACAGATTCGAACTGTGGACCTACGGATTAAGAGTCCATTGGTTTAATCAATTAAAACAATTACTTAGATTGAATTTCGTTCTACGCGATCTGGAAATTGAACCCCTTTTGGCCCTTTTGCCACGGTTAGGCAGGGGGTAAATGTAGAACGGGAAAAGGTGGATTCTGCACGCAAAGCTGCAAGATGCAGGTTCGCTGTACAACCGACTTCCTAGAGGCAGCCAACAGCCAGAAGCGGAAATACTCACGGGTATTCCTAAATGTCCGGTTTATTAGCCTAAGTGGTCATTATCGAGCAAGCAAAGTCGTGTCCGATGCTGGTCACTCAATTTGGACAGTGCCAATAGAATTGAACCGAGTCAGAATGAATAAACTTATAGGCACCACATCCTCATATTGGGCCATATAGTGCGATCACGGCCCTCGTCTCTTTAAGAAGACTCGTAAATTTTGGTATCGGCTGTCTTGTTCTAGTTCTTGTTTGGCTTGCACGACTTCATCCAAGCATTGCCCCAAATGAGTAGGTGCCCATTGCTGATCCTTAATTAATGCATCCAATAAAAGTAGTGTCGGCATAGGGAATCGGTTACACAACTTCGATTCATGCAGCAGTTGCACAACGTAGTCCGGGTTCTCGATTGGTTGCAACCATGCTTGCACCGCAACGAAAGCAGCCGGGAATTCGTCGCCAGCAGCGATTGTTAGTCGGGCCAAAGACGCGGAAATTCTAGGATTTGCCCGACTACGGTCCTTGGGCCAGACGTGTTGCCAGAATCTCCGAACATGATTCTTCCAATAGTTCTCGCGTTGATCAGCTGCTCCTTCAAGTGCTTGGCAGATTGCCTGTGCAGACTCCGCTAACCCTTCTTGTGGCAAAGCGCCAATCGCGGATCGAAAGTCTTCAACGGTATATCCCTCTACAGGGTCCAATGCCGCGAAAGTGAGGAGGGCTGCAAACTGCTGTTTGTGCCTAGCTAAGTCGGAATAATGATTTGCACTATCCAGGAACTGGGTTTTAAACGCAATTAACAAGGGGGAGTGAATGCGTGGCGACCTCAGGAAACCTTCCCATATAGCTTTTGCTTCACTCAGATTATCCCAGCTGAATATGGGCAACAGATATTGTTCTGTCCAAGATTGATCTACTCGAAATAGTGCAATCAGATGTGAACCTAGTATTACTCGTCCGTGACGAAATTTTTCAACTTGTACATCACATAACTCAGTGAAGAAGGTTTTGATGTCTGCAGGAAGTTGATCGTTGTCCTTCGGATTTCGTTTGAACCAAAGGTTCATTAGAGACTGCGTTACAAGCCCAATTGGGTGGTTGATGGCAGTACCAACGGGATCATTGGATTCGATGCCATTTCTGATATCTGTTCCCGTTTGGACCGACTGCGCCAGTATGCGGCGGCATAGATCCAGTAGGATGTCCTCGCTTTGGGTGGTCGAACTGGATACAGACTCGATCCACAACGTTACGCTATGCGCAACTTCCTGAAGGACATCGTCTGGCATGGTCTGCACTAAAGGCGCGGCATATCGCCAGGAGCGCAATACCAATCTCTCCCCGCTCCAGACATACAAGGCTTCGCGCCATCGGTTGGCTGGCCAAACTCCCCCATGCGCCAGATCGCTAAGAGCGTAAAGACTATTTGGTAGATGCTTGCGGCAAACATCTCTCCATGTGTCTTCGTAGAATGGTCGCTTTTCAGGCCGTGGCTTTTGGAGCCATTCAACAAGTTCACGCCGCTTTCGAGGTGCTTTGTCGACCTCCCGGATATCTTCATAGTCCGGATCACCAGTGCTGCTCATCCACCGGGGGAACTCGTCACTCTCGTTAGTAGCCAACTTCCATTGCGTATATGTATTTGATAGTTCCGACAAGCGTGCCGCTGCGAGTTCCCCAAGGATAATGCCGGAGCAATTCAATTTGGCTAGATGCAACCAGACATTACGAGCCTCCAAGGTTTTCCAATCATTCGGTTCGAAATAATTCCTATACATCTCGGGTGGTGGTCCAGCAAGTATGGTCGTCTCCAGGCGATCCTGAGTGTCTCCAGCTAATTGGCATCCTTGAAGAACCAATAGCCGACACACCTCCCGCTGAGTTTCAGATGACCACAACCACCAGGTTCCATCCGCCAACAGCCAGTCCACCCACTGCTCTGGCGCAATGCACCCATCCTTACTGGCGGCAAACAGGGCCAGTCGTTTGAAGGTGGGATAGGGCAGTTCAAACCAGTCTTGGGCTATCCGTGTAGCACGCGCACGTTCGTTATCGCAAAGGGCTAACCATGCATCGCGCAGAAATTCAATCAGACACACCCAGTCGCGGAATCCTCGGTTTTGCCAATGTGGCGTGATAGAAGGCAAATCCCAATAAGATCGGTCACGGAGGTCATCAGCAGCTTCCAACTCTTGCAACAGATTCAGTGCGTCAAGCAAGAGCTGCTGGAAGTCCCCTAATAGCGACGGTAGGGCAGTAGTCCAGTGTTCGTTAGGATGGTCTAACAAGGCAGTGCGCACGTGATCGACAACAAGCACGAGTTCCCAATCCACTAACTGCCTGATCGTCGCAGGTTCGGCTGAGATCTCATTTTCTCCACCTCTGCGTAACGGTTTCTTTAGTAACACCCTTGGTGCAAGTAGATCACGAAGTTCTAGGCGCAGTGTGGTGGTTAACCCCTCCCATTTCAGGCGTTCTCTCCAGCTATAGAGGCTAAGATAGTGCCATAGTGATTTCACCCTACCGCTGAGCAATAGATGCCAAAGTTTTCGCATCAAAATACCGGGAATAGCCTTTGGCGCCTGTGACCGGATTTCGTCCAGTTCAGCGGTATTACTATCGTGCTCTAGTGAGGCAATTCGGTTTAGCTTGTTCTTTATCAGCAGCTGCAAGTGATCGTGTAACTGGCCACCCCGTTGCGCGATCCAGAGGATCAGCTTCGGGTCGTCTAGGTGACGTGTGAGCCATTGAGCCAAATTGTTCATCACGTCATCCCACTGGCTACTGGTGAAGCCACCGCCGGCAAGCAGCATCGCGGGTGCACGAAAATAGGGTGCAGGTCGTCGAATCAGGCTGAAGCTTAACTTGGCGTTCAGGTCGTCGCATGGCGGTACGCCAAAGCGTGCCAGATCGCAGTGCCCATAACGCTCGTCCGAGAATGCCTCCAGTAACCAGTCCAACGACGGGACAGGATTGAATTCAGCAAAGAGCTTGGCGGGTAGGCCTGACTTGTCAGCCAATGCCCACAACACCCTGCCTACAAAATCGTCTTGCTGTGTGCTTGCTGATGGCCGAGCCAGGGCGTGACTGACAATGATACGTTCCTTGCCCAGTACGCCGTCACGGTAGGTTTCCGCCCAGGCGTGCAAGGTTTTGTGTAGTGCCGAATGGTCATGACTGCCAGCGGGCACTTTGTAAAGAATGGGTGTAACTCCCTTGGATTCCCACTCGATGGTCTTGTGCTGTTCATTTTCCGAGCTGCAATCTCCCAGCGCCCATGCCTGCGGTGTGACTTCACCCAGCATCCTGTCAGCAGCAAGCGCATCCATCATGTAGCGCAATACCGGGTCATTGATGCTATAGCCCACAAAACAAACCACGTAGTTGCGGAACAGCTCGCTTACGAACCGAGCTGCCCAGCGCTCGATGAGGTAGGCCAAACCGAAATCGCCGCTTGTGACCACTAGCCGGTTCAGGTCAGTGTCTGTTGGTTTGCTTGGCAGCAAGCCATGTAGGTAGACCAGCCCGTTCCAACGGCTGTTTTTTGGGATGGGCAACATCGGCGCGGCATATGCCTGAAACACTTGGCCTGAGCGCTTGGCTGCAATGTGAAACAAGCGATCAAAGTTAGTGGTGACCAGACGTAGGGCGCCTTTGTGGCTGCGAGCTAGCTGCAGTAGGGCGACATGCGTATTTGTAGCGCCATCGAGTTTTAAATTGGGTTTCAGGGCTTTGGCCAGTACACGACGAACACACATGCGCTGACCTGGAAAACGCCGCTCTAGCAGGTCAAGCGTGGCGTCAAACTGCCCACGTTTAAATGCTTCATGCTCGTTGTCCAAGAACTTCGTACCATTGAGCCGGTAAATCTTCTGGACTAACCCAGAGAAGCCCGGCAAGCCAGCGGGATATGAAATGCCAGCTCCGCAGAAAAACACCACTCGGCCCTCTTCGTGCGCCTGCAACAATGCGTCAGGAATATCGGGGCCGTTAACTACGAATTGCATTTTCTCTCCCTATCTACCTAAGAGCGTGTTTTAAAAGTTGCTATTCCAGTCTGTTGAGCATCAAATTGATCATGGCGATTTGAATGAATGTTTCGCTGGATAGGGTGAGGCATTCATAGTCCTTGGAGAGTCGACGATACCGATAGA